>DATJJL010000310.1:0-12165 GCA_035492155.1 Ramlibacter sp.
GTCATGCGAAGCCGACTGTGCCACGGTTTTTCCGTCGCCGTCATCCGCACTTTCCTCGAAGAGCTTGAGCACCTGCCCCACCGCGAGCTGGCGCAACATCGATTCGGGGATCGGGTCGGACTTCGTGTAGTCGTCGGCGTACACGTCCATCGAATCGCGCACGTTGTAGCGCGGGTCCGCAAAAAGTTTCTTCACCGCGGCGTTCTTCACTTCGGGAGACACGTCCGGTGCGACGAATCGCCTGAAGTCCGACTCGTAGGTGAGCGATTGCACGTCTTCGAGCGTGGGTGGCGGCAGCTCGGGCTCAACCGGCGCGGGCTCCTTCGCGACGACGGCAGCGGCAGCGACCTCGGCCGGCGCCTCTTCGATCACGGGCTCGTCTTCGACGGGCTTGCCTTCGCGCGTTTGCACCTTGCGCTTGGACCAGCGCGAGAAAAAGTTTTCATCGGTCATCGCCGCCTCCCGTCTTCTTGATCGTCGATACCGACGCAGGGTTGCCGAAGCGATCTTCCAGCCCGCGAAAGCTCTGCGGCCTGCGGCGCTTGCGCGGCTCGGGCGTGTAATGTGCATCTGCAAATTCGCGAGCCCACTCGATCACTTCGGGCGGCGCGGGCACCTGCTCGACCGTCTCCTGCGCATCGAGCCAGCGGCCCGCGTCGTGATAGCTCAGCGTCACGACTTCGGGCCGCGCGAATTCGTCTTCCATTCGCCAAAGCACGAACCACGCGGGCGAATCGCAGGTGAGGTTCAGCCAGTAGCCCTCCGCGTCGTCGCGAAAGAGTTCCACCTTGAAGCCCGGGTGCAGCCAGCGCTCCTCGTTGTCGCTCTTCACGAGCAACCGCGGCTCGGTGCCGAAAGCAGCCTCGTTCGGCACGACATCGGCCAGCACCCAGCGCCAGGGCTGCCAGCGGTTGTCGATGCGCTCGCGGCGCATGACCACAGCGACTTCGAGGCTTGGACGCTCCATGAGCAAACTTTATCCCACGCGAGTAGAGTGCGCCGCATGAAAATCTCAGTGATCGGCGCCGGCGGAGTCGGCGGGTATTTCGGCGCACGGCTTGCCAAGGCCGGGCATCAGGTTCAATTCCTTGCACGCGGCGAGCACATGCGTGCGATGCGCGAGCGCGGCCTGCGAATCAAGAGTGAGGTCGAAAGCTTCACGATCGACAAGCCCTCGGTGACGGACGACGCGGCGCAGCTCGACCACGCCGATGTGATGCTCGTCGCAACGAAGCTGTGGGACCTCGCGGCCACGGGGCGGCAGATTGCGCGCGCTGTCGGGCCGCGCACCGTGGTGATCCCTTTCCAGAACGGCGTGGATGCGGTGGACCTGCTGGCCGAATCGATTGCGCCCGAGCGCGTCGCGGCCGGCGTCGCCTACATCGCCGCCGTGATCGGCGAGCCGGGCACGATCGTGCACACCGGCACCATGTCGCGGCTGCGCGTTGGCGCGCTCCACCCGGGCCAGCACGACACGCTTAAGCAATTCGTCGATGCAGGCACGGCCGCAGGATTCGGCATGGAGCTCGTCGACGACCCGAATCGCATGCTCTGGGAAAAGTTCATCGCATTGAACGCGCTGTCTGCGCTGACCGCGGTCACCAGGCAACCGCTGGGCGTGATCCGCTCCGACCCGGACATGCGCACGGTGCTCGAAGCGACATTCCGCGAAGCGATTGCACTCGCTGCCAGATCCGGGGTGAACCTTCCGGCGGAGTTCGAGGCGAATAGCTTCAAGTTCCTCGACACGCTGCCCGAAAGCATGCGCGCCTCGATGGCGCACGACCTCAATGCAGGCCGCCGCCTCGAGGCGCCATGGCTTTGCGGCGCGGTGGTGCGCCGCGCCGCAAAAGTTGGTTTGCCCGTTCCGGTGAACGCGACGATCTGGGCTGCCCTCAAGCCATTTGCCGAGGGCCAGCCCGCCTGATTTCTTCCCTCAGTGGAAGAACTTCGCCGCCGCGATCAGCGTGCGGTACACGCCCCACGCGAGCGGGATGCCCACCACGGCCCACGCGAGCCACACCTTGACGACCGGCGTCACCTCGTCGCGTGCGTGCGATGCGTCCATGCCCGCTTCGGCGGCAACGGCCTTTTCGTGCGCAAGGCGCTTTTCATGCTCGAGCTCTTCGTCGTTCATGAACCACTTCGAATCGAGCGGCTTCACGAGCAGGTTGCAGATCAGGCCCACGACGAGGAAGCCCACCAGGATGTACATCGTCTGGTTGTAGACCTGCTCGCGCGGAATGCCCAGGCCGAGCTGGTATTCGCGCATGTAGTTCACGACCACCGGCCCGAGGATGCCCGCCGTGGACCATGCGGTGAGCAGGCGCCCGTGGATCGCACCGACGAACTGCGTGCCGAAGATGTCCGCAAGGTACGCAGGCACCGTGGAGAACGCGCCGCCGTACATCGACAGGATGATGCACACCGCGCCGACGAAAAGCAGCTTGTTGCCGGCTGCAGCCGACGTCGGCAGGCTTGCATAAAGAATCATGCCGAGCACGAAGAAGATCGAATAGGTCGTCTTGCGACCGAATCTGTCCGACGCGCTGGCCCAGAAGAACCGGCCCGCGATGTTGAACAGCGACAGCAGCGCCGCGAAACCGCCCGCGATCGCGGCGATGGCTGCGAGCTGCTGCTTGTCCAGCTCGTTGAACCTCTTGGGCACGTCGATGAGCGCGCCGCCGAAGACCTCCTGCAGCATCGGCGAAGCCATGCCGATCACACCGATGCCGGCCGACACGTTCATCGTGAGCAGCAGCCAGATCAGCCAGAACTGCGGGATGCCCCACACTTTCTTCACGTGCACATGGCGCTGCGTGATCATGGCGTTGTTCGCCTGCGTCACGGGCGGTGTCCAGCCCTTCGGCGTCCAGCCCGTGGGCGGGATGCGATAGCCGAACGCGCCGCCCACCATGAAGACGAAGTAGACGATCGCCAGCACGACGAAGGTTTGGAGCACGCCGTTGGTCGTCGGCGTGGAGAAATGCTTCATCAAGTCGACAGCGAGCGGCGAGCCGATCATCGCGCCGCCGCCGAAGCCCATGATCGCCATGCCGGTGGCCATGCCGCGCCTGTCCGGAAACCACTTGATCAGCGTCGACACGGGCGAGATGTAGCCCAGGCCCAGGCCGATTCCGCCGATCACACCCGAGCCCAGGATCATCATCCAGAACTGGTGCATGTAGATGCCGACGGCCGAGAACAGCATGCCGCCGCACCAGCACAGCGCCGCGACGACACCGGCCTTGCGCGGGCCGGCGCGTTCAAGCCATCCGCCCCAGATGGCTGCCGCGCACCCGAGGAACACGAAGAACAGCGTGTACATCCAGCCCAGCGTGGCGACGTGCCAATCGCAGTTGGTGGCGAAAAGCTCCGAGAAGAAACCCATGTCCTTCGGACAGACCGTGCCCGCCCCTGCCGTCGCCAATGACTTGGACAGCGGCAGCCAGAACACGGAGAACCCGTAGGCCATGCCGATGCAAAGATGAATGGCCAATGCAGCCGGTGGCACGAGCCACCGGTTGAAGCCCGGCCCCGCGATGATTCGCTCCTTGTCGAGGACCCCTGGCTCTCCCGAACTACCGTATGCCGGCGTGCCGCCGGCCCCTAGCACTGAGGACATCGCTAGTCTCCTTCGTTTGGTGCCAACAAGTTTCGGCAGGTGACTTGATCCAGGTCAAATTGAATGTAAGCATGCATCCATTCAACAATTGAATGATGCGATGCAACAGAAGCCGCGCGCACGAATCAGGTGGCGAGCAGGCCCGAGTGCGCGGCCGCGTGGCGCGTCCATGCCGTGTCGTGCGCCATGGCCAATGCCGCTTCCAGCGCGCGCGACGCGCGCACGCCGGATTGCGCCATGAAGCCGATGGGCGTGCGAACTTCGGGGGATACGAGCGGCAGCGCCTCGAGCTCGCGGTAGTTGCGCACCGTACTCACAAGCGCCCCGGGCATGATGGTGCACACCTCGCCCGCGAGGACGCTCAACGCGAGCGTGAGGATGGAATTCGTCTCGATGGCGGGCTTCACCGTCGCGCCGGCAGTCACGAATGCGCTGTCGATGATCGTGCGGTTGTGCATCTCGGGCGTGAGCATCGCGATGGGATGGCGCGCCGCATCCTTCCATTTGATCCTGGGCCCGATCTGCAGGCCGGCGCGGCTGGGCTTTGCGGCACGGCGCAGCAGGAAGTAATGCTCTGTGAATTGCGGCCACGCCGTGAGCTGCGTGTTGCGCGCCATCTTCATGCGGTCGGTGTAGCCCAGGGCCAGATCGAGCGAGAGCGACTCCAGGCCGGTCTCGATCTCCTGCGAACTCATGGACATCACCACGGGCACGATGCCCGGGTGGCGTGCCTGCAACAGTGCGGCAAATCGCGCGAGCACCGGCACCGCGGTGGGCACCGCTCCCAAACGAATCGGCCCGCGTGGGCGATGCGCTTCGCTGTGCAATTCCTGTTTGAGCAGGCTGTCCTCGCGGATCATCCGCTGCGCCGTCGCCAGCACGCGATCGCCCTCGGGCGTGAGGCCTGCGTACGAACGCCCTCGCTTGACGATCACCACGCCGAATTCATGTTCGAGCGCGCGCATCGCGTTGGAGAGCGCCGGCTGCGTGATGTGGCAAGCAGTGGCCGCTCGCCCGAAATGCCGGTGTTCGGCCAGCGCCACGAGATAACGCATCGAAGCGAGCAGGTTCATCGCGGCGCATTATCGATGTCGCGGGCCTAGGTGAATCACCTATGCCGGTTACACATGAGCCGGTGGCGAATGCACCACTTGCGCGCTACGCTTCCTCCATCCGGAAATATATTTGGGAAAATGGATTTGGCGGCAGGGAGTTATCACTTCATAACAGGGCTGCCGCGCGCGGGGTCCACGCTTCTCGCGGCGATCCTGAGGCAGAACCCGCGCTTCCATGCCGGCATGACGAGTCCCGTGGGCGCGTTCTTCACGGCGCTTTCGCAGCAATATGCCGCGGGCACCGAATTCGCTCCGGTCGTCACGCAGGACCAGCGCCGCCGATTGACGCGCGCGCTCTTCGACGCGTACTACCACGACCAGTCGGACAAGGCGGTGATCTTCGATACCAATCGCCTCTGGGCGGCGCGCATGCCGCTGGTGCTGGACCAGTTTCCCGATGCGAAGGTGATCGCGTGCGCACGCAACGTGGCCTGGGTGATGGACAGCATCGAGCGCCAGTTTCGCAGCAACCCGTATGAAAACACCCGCCTGTTCGGCAGCCTGACAGGTCGCAGTTCCGTCTACCAGCGCACGGAAGGACTGGCGCAACACGACCAGCTGGTGGGCTTCGCCTGGGCCGCGCTGCGCGAAGCCTTCTACGGCGAACAGGCAAAGTCGTTGCTGGTGATCGACTACGACCTGCTGACGCAGGCGCCGGCGAAGGTCATGGACCTGCTCTACCGGTTCATCGGCGAGCCCGCATTCGCCCATGACTTCGACAACGTGCAGTACGAGGCGTCCGATTTCGACGAGCAACTGGGCGTGCCCAAGTTGCACAGTGTTCGGCCCAAGGTGGAACACAAGGAACGTCGCACCATTCTTCCGCCTGACTTGTTCGACAAGTACAGCAAGATGACTTTCTGGACGGACCCTGCCGGGAGCGCTGCCAACGTCATCGCACCCAAGACCAAACAACCGGAGGGACCACAGACGTGAATGGAAGCACCAGTTTCAACGACTTGACCATCGCATCCGATCCGTTGTTCGGGGCGCCGTTGCCCAATGCCGGCGGCCGGCAGCCGGTCGAAATCGTTTTCATCGAAAGCGACGTGAAGGACATCGGGGTCCTGCTGGCCGGCATCGATCCGTCCAAGGAAGTGCATATCCTCGATGCGGGCAAGGACGGCTTGCAGCAGATCGCGGATGTCCTGCAAGGTCGCACCGGCATCGGTGCGCTGCACATTCTTTCCCACGGATCGGATGGCGAAGCCAGCCTCGGCTCGATGCTGCTCGACGCCAATACTGCTTCGAGTCACGCCGCCGAACTGCAGGCCATCGGCCAAAGCCTGGACAGCAATGCAGACATCCTGCTGTACGGCTGCGACACCGGTGCCGGCGCGAGCGGTACGGCCCTCGTGGACCAGCTGGCCGTATTGACGGGTGCCGACGTCGCAGCGTCGAACAATCTCACCGGCGCCGCATCCCTGGGTGGCGACTGGAATCTCGAAGTGCACAGCGGAAACATCCAGGCGCAGCCGCTCGTCGACGCCGGTCTGGCCGCGCACTACGCCGACGTTCTTGCGCTGACCGGGGTCACGGTCAACTTCGCGACCGGGTCGAACTTCATTAACGCGGGCTACTACGCGGATGGACCCGCCAGCGACGTGACCTACAAGGTCAGCAACAACGCCGGCTATGTCCTGAAGATCGATGGCGCAGTCTCGGCGACCTATGACTACGGAGCGTACACAGGGTATGTGACGGCTTCTTCCGGTGTGGACGAAACCCTCATCACGGTCAGCTTCACCGGCGGCAACGCATTCACGCCTACGTCCCTGGATTTCACGAACTTCGACGGCACCAACAGCCAGACGGAAGTGTTCAAGGGCTACGACGCCTCGAACAACCTGGTAGCAACCACATCGGCGACGACGGCGGCCCAGGGGACGAGCACGGTCAGCTTCACGGGCTTCACCAATATCACCACCCTGAAAATAACGGCCACGACCAACGGCGGTGCGTTCTATTTCACCGGCGTTTCTCTCGACAATATCGCCTTCGCGTCCATCGCAGCAGCGGACACCACGCCGCCAACTGTCAGCGGCGTCACTTCCAGCACGGCCAACGCCGCCTACAACGCAGGCGATGTCATCTCGCTTCAGGTGAACTTCAGCGAAGCCGTCAACGTCACGGGCACACCGCAGCTCACGCTCCATACCGGCGCGACCGATCGTGTCGTGAACTACTCGAGCGGCAGCGGCACGAGCACGCTCACGTTCAACTACACCGTGCAGGCGGGCGACACCAGCGCCGACCTGGACTATCTCGGCACGGGCGCGCTGGCGCTGAACGGCGGCACGATCAAGGACCTGTCCGGCAACGCCGGCACGCTCACGCTCGCATCACCCGGCACCGCCGGCTCGCTCGGCGCGAACAAGGACATCGTGATCGACACGACGTCGCCCACCGTCACCGACGCGCACATCGGCATCGGCGGCGCGAGCGGCACCGGCGGCATCTTCAAGATCGGCGACATCGTCACTGCCACGTGGGACAACACGGCCGGCGGCGACAACAACAGCGACATCTCGGGTGCGACAGCCGACTTCAGCCAGTTCGGCGGCGGCAGCGCGGTCACTGCAACGAATTCCAGCGGAACGTGGACGGCCACCTACACCATCGCCTCCGGCGCGATCGACGGCGCCAACAAGAACGTGTCGTTCACGGCGACCGATAACGCGGGCAATGCCACGACGACCGCGGACACGACGAACGCCACTGTCGACAACGTCGCGCCCACCGTCACCGATGCGCACATCGGCATCAGCGGCGCTAGCGGAACGGGCGGCGTCTTCAAGATCGGCGACACCGTCACGGCCACGTGGAACAACACGGCCGGCGGCGACAACAACAGCGACACCATCTCCGGCGCGACGGCGGACTTCAGCGCCTTCGGCGGCGGCAGCGCCGTCTCGGCGAGCAACTCCAGCGGCGTGTGGACGGCCACCTACACCATCGTCTCCGGCTCGATCGACGGCGCCAACAAGAATGTGTCGTTCACGGCCACCGATAACGCGGGCAACACCACGGCGACCGCGGACAGCACCAACGCCACCGTCGACAACATCGCACCCATCGTCACCGATGCGAACATCAGCATCAGCGGCGCAAGCGGCACGGGCGGCGTCTTCAGGATCGGCGACACCGTCACGGCCACCTGGGACAACACGGCCGGCGGCGACAACAACAGCGACACCATCTCCGGTGCGACGGTGGACTTCAGCGCGTTCGGCGGCGGCAGCGCTGTCGCCGCGACGAATTCGAGCGGCACGTGGACAGCCACGTACACGATCGCTTCGGGCTCGATCGACGGCGTGGCGAACAGCAACGTATCGGTGACGGCCACGGACAATGCGGGCAACACGACGACGACGGCGGACGCCACCAACGCCACCGTCGACAACGTTGCGCCGACCATCACTTTCAGCGCCCTCGGGTTCTCCAGCGACACCGGCAGCAGCCATTCCGACTTCATCACCAACGCGGCCGCGCAGACCATCACTGCGACACTGGGCAGCGCGCCGGCCGGCGGCGACATCGTTTACGGGTCGCTCGACAACGGCTCGACCTGGAGCGACATCACGGCCGACGTGTCGGGCACGACGCTCACGTGGACCGGCGTGACGCTCGCATCGAGCAGCACGCTCCAGCTCAAGGTGACGGATTCCGGCGGCAACGACGGCACTGTCGCGAACCAGGCTTATGTGCTGGATACGACTGCGCCGACAACGACCGTCTCCTCGGCGTCGCTCTCCGCGGACACGGGCGCGTCGTCGAGCGACTTCATCACCAAAACCGCCGCGCAAACGATCTCGGGCACGCTGAGCGCAAATGTCGCGTCCGGCGAGATCGTCCAGGTCTCGACCGACAATGGAACCACCTGGAGCACCGCGACGACGACCGTAGGCCAGGACACGTGGTCGCTTTCCACGACCCTCACCGGAAGCGACACGCTCGAGGTCCACGTGACCGACACGGCGGGCAATTCAGGCGCGACTTACAGCCAGGCCTACGTGCTGGACACCAACCTGCCGGCAGCGCCATCCGCACCGGACATGACGAGCGGCACGGACACCGGCTCGTCCAGCAGCGACAACGTCACCGGCAACACGACCGCCACCTATACCGGAACGGCGGAAGCCGGAAGCACCGTCACGCTGTACGACACGAACGGCGTCACCGCACTCGGAAGCGCCACTGCAACGGGAGGGGTGTGGTCCATCACCAGCTCCGCGTTGGGCGAAGGCTCGCACACGCTGACGGCCAAGGCCGAAGACACCGCAGGCAATATCAGCAGCGCGTCATCGGGCCTGGCCATCACGATCGACACGACGGCCCCGACCGTGTCCTCGGTCGCCGTGCCTTCGAACGGCGACTACAAGGCCGGCGACAACCTTGATTTCACCGTCAATCTGTCGGAGGCGGTGACTGTCGACACAACGGGCGGCACGCCGCACCTGGCATTGACGATCGGATCGACGACCGACTACGCGACCTACATCTCTGGCTCCGGGACGAGCTCGCTGGTGTTCCGCTACACCGTGCAGGCCGGCGACAACGACAGCGACGGCATCACTGTGGATTCGCTGGGCGCCAACGGCGGCATCTTGAAGGACACGGCCGGAAACGACACCGACGTCACGCTGAACAGCGTCGGCAGCGCTACAAGCGTGCTGGTGGACGCGACGGCGCCCACGGTGACCGATGCGCACATCGGCATCAGCGGTGCGAGCGGCACGAGCGGCGCCTTCAAGATCGGCGATACGGTCACTGCCACGTGGGACAACACCGGAAGCGGCGACAACAACAGCGACATTTCGACGGCCACTGTCGACTTCAGCGCCTTTGGCGGCGGCAGCGCCGTCGCTGCGACGAATTCGAGCGGCACGTGGACAGCCACGTACACGATCGCCTCGGGCTCGATCGACGGCGTGGGCAGCCTCAATGTGTCGGTCACCGCCACCGACAACGCAGGCAACACGACGACCACGGCCGATTCGACGAACGCCACAGTGGACAACGTCGCGCCGGGCACGACATTCAGCGCCCTCGCTTTTTCCAACGACGCGGGCAGCAGCAGCTCCGATTTCCTCACGAACTCCGCTGCGCAGACCGTCAGCGCCACGCTGAGCGGCGCGCTCGCCGCGGGCGACATCGTGTACGGCTCGCTCGACAACGGCGCGACATGGACCGACGTCACCGCGAAGGTCTCGGGCACTTCGCTCACGTGGGACGGCGTGACGCTTGCGGCCAGCGACACGCTCGAGCTCAAGGTCACCGACGCCGCAGGCAACGACGGCAGCGCCCTCAGCCAGGCTTATGTGCTCGACACGACCGCGCCGACGGTTTCCAACGTCGCTTCGAGCACTGCCGACGGCAACTACCACCCCGGCGACGTCATCGCGATCACCGTCGCGTTCGGCGAGGCAGTGACCGTGACGGGCACGCCCCAGCTCACGCTGGAGACGGGCACTGTCGATCGCACGGTCGACTATGCAAGCGGATCGGGCACGGACACGCTGACATTCGACTACACGGTACAGACGGGCGACAGCAGCGCGGACCTCGACTACCTGAGCACCGCGGCGCTCGCGCTCAACGGTGGGGCCATCGCGGACAGCGCGGGCAACAACGCTGTGCTCACGCTCGCCTCGCCCGGCGCGGCTGGCTCGCTCGGTGCGAACGCGAACATCGAGATCAACGTGGACCAGCTGCCCACAGGTTCCGTGGTGGCCTCGGGCACGGCGACGCAGGGGCAAGTGCTCACGGCCGACACGTCGGGCCTGGCGGATACGGACGGCCTGGGCACCTTCAGCTACCAATGGGTGCGCGGCACCACCGACATCTCACTCGCCAATTCATCGACCTACACGCTCACGCAAGCAGATGTCGGCTCGACGGTCTACGTGCACGTCAGCTACACGGACGGCTGGGGCCATGCCGACAGCGCCGACAGTGCGGCCACATCCGCCGTCGCAAACATCAACGATGCGCCGACCGGCAGCGTGACGATCACGGGCACGGCTGCGGTCGGCCAGACCGTCAGCGCCGATACGTCCACCCTCGCCGACGCCGATGGCCTGGGCACCTTCAGCTACCAGTGGATGAGCGGAACGACAGCCGTCGGGACGGACTCGGCCAACTACACGATCACATCCGCGGATCTCTCGGCGCCGCTCACCGTGCAGGTGAGCTATGTGGACGGATACGGCACCAGCGAATCGGTCACTTCCGCCGGCGTCGCGCCGTCGACGACCGCGACCGGCACCAGCGGAAACGATGTGATCACCGGCGGCGTGGGCGATGACGTGCTCGACGGCGGCAAGGGCCGCGACACGATGATCGGCGGCGCGGGGAACGACACCTATTACGTGGACAACCGAGGCGACGTCGTTGTTGAAAACAATGGCGAAGGTGTGGACACCGTGTATTCGAGCGTGTCGTATGCGTTGCCCGACAATGTCGACAACCTCGTCCTCTCCGGCAAGGGCGGTTCCGGCATCGGCAATGATCTGGACAACGTCATCACCGGAAATGACCGCGCCAACGCCTTGAGCGGCGGCCTCGGCGCGGATACCCTGACGGGCGGAGCAGGCGCGGACAAATTCGTCTTCACCTCCGTCGCCGACTCGCCCGCGGGCCAGGGCACCTATGACGTGATCACCGACTTCAGCGTCACCGAACACGACCGCATCGACTTGCGCCAGATCGACGCGGACGTGGTGAAGGACGGCGACCAGCGGTTCACCTTCATCGGGACGGATGCGTTCAGCTCCACCGATGCAACGGGCGAACTGCGCTTCGACCCCGTGACGCACATGCTCTATGGAAGCGTCAATGCAGATGCGAACCCCGAGTTCGCCGTGCAACTGACCGGCGTCACGGAGCTGACCAAGCATGACTTCGTGTTGTAGCGAGCGGCCTCAGGTGTCCTTCGACACCGTGATCGTCGGGAACTTCACCGTGAAGTCCTTCGCCTTCTGGGCGATCTTCACGGCGACCTGCCGCGCGACGGCCATATAGATCTTCGCGACCTCGCTGTCGGGCTCGGACACGACAGTGGGCTTGCCGCTGTCCGCCTGCAGGCGGATCTTGATGTCCAGCGGCAGGCCGCCCAGGTAATCGGTTCCGAATTGCTCCGCGAGCTTTTGGCCGCCGCCCTGGCCGAAGATGTGTTCGGCGTGGCCGCAGTTGCTGCACACGTGCACGGCCATGTTCTCGACGATGCCAAGAATAGGCACGCCCACCTTCTCGAACATGCGGATGCCCTTCTTCGCGTCGAGAAGCGCGATGTCCTGCGGCGTGGTGACGATCACCGCGCCCGTCATCGGCACGCGCTGCGACAAGGTGAGTTGAATATCGCCCGTGCCCGGCGGCAAATCGACGATGAGGTAGTCGAGTTCGCGCCAGTTCGTCTGGCGAAGA
>DATJJL010000311.1:0-11455 GCA_035492155.1 Ramlibacter sp.
AGTTGCTCGTTGCGTCCGCGCCGCTGCTGCGCATCGAATGGGCGCCGCAAGACGCGGACGCCGTCGTGTTCCTGACCTTCGAAGTTCTCGACGCATGAACGACAAGCTCGTGTCGATCATCGTGCCCGCTTACCGGGCGGCCTCTTACATCGGCCGCACGATCGAGTCCGTGATTGCACAGACATGCGGCGATTGGGAGATGCTGGTCGCTGACGATTGCTCGCCCGACAACACGCGCGAAGTGATCGCCGAATGGGCGGCGCGCGACCCGCGCGTCAAGCTGATCGCGCGCGAGAAGAACGGCGGCCCGGCCGCCACGCGCAATTCGGCGCTGGACAGGGCCCAAGGCCGCTGGATCGCTTTCCTCGACAGCGACGACATGTGGCTGCCGGCCAAGCTGGAGCGAAGCCTCGCGCACGCCCAGGCGAATCACGCGGCGCTTGTCTTCACGGCGTATCGCCGCATCAGCCAGGATGACTCGCGGATCGGCGAGTTGATTCATGTGCCGCGCACGCTGACGTACCGGCAACTGCTCGGCAACACGGCCATCGCGACTTCGACAGTGCTGATCGATCGGTCGATCGCGGGCGATGTGCACATGGAGCGCGTGTTCTACGACGACTTCGTCTGCTGGCTGTCCATCCTGAAGCGCGGGCATGTTGCCTACGGTCTCGACGAAGACCTGATGCGCTATCGCGTTCTCGCGCAATCGGTGTCGCGCAACAAGGGTCGATCCGCGCGCGAGGTGTGGAAGACCTATCGCAACGTCGAGCAGCTCGGCCCCGTGGCGGCGTCGTGGTATTTCGGCCGCTACGCGCTGAACGCGCTGCGCAAGTACAGGAGCTTCTGAGATGAAGATTGCTGTCACGGGCGCATCGGGATTCGTCGGCAAGGCGCTGGCCGCTCGTCTGCGTGAAGCTGGGCAGGATGTCGTGCCGCTGTCGCGCGGAGACGGCGTCGACTATGAAGACCTTGGCGCGATGACGAGCCGATTCGAAGGTGCCGACGCCGTCGTGCACCTTGCCGCGCGCGCACACCGCGGCGGCGACGACGATGCGTTCGCCGCGAATGCGCGGGTCGCCCGTGTCGCGGCACAAGCGGCGCGCGATGCTGCCGTCGCGCGATTCGTGCTGGTGAGCTCGATCGGCGTCAACGGCAACGCGACGCACGGCAAGCCGTTCACGGAGGACGATGCCCCTGCACCGGCCGAAGCCTATGCACGCAGCAAACTGCGTTCGGAGCACGAGGTGCGCGATGTGCTTGAGGGCTCTGCGACATCGCTCGTCGTCGTGCGGCCGCCGCTCGTGGATGGCCCCGACGCGCCCGGCAACATGGCCAAGCTGCGGAAAGCCGTCGTGCGCGGATGGCCACTGCCGCTCGCGAGCATAGCCAACCGCCGCAGCTTCATCGGCGTTGACAACCTGGTCGACTTCCTGGTTCTTTGCGTCTCGCGCGGCGAAGCGGCGGGCGAGCTCTTCGTCGTCGCCGATGGCGAAGACCTCTCCACGCCGCAGCTCGTGCGTCGCATCGCAAAGCGGCTCGGCAAACCTGCGAGGCTGTTCCCCTTTCCGCCGGCGGTGCTCGTTGCATTGGCGACGATGCTCGGGCGCGAACGCGCTGCGCGCAGCCTGTGCGAATCGCTGCAGGTCGATGCATCGAAGGCGCGGCGCGTGCTGGGATGGAAGCCGCGATGACCAAGCGCCTCATCGACATCCTTCTTTCAGGTGCAGCGCTCATCGTGCTCGCGATCCCGATCGTGCTCGTCGCATTGGCGGTGAAGCTCACGTCGCGGGGGCCGATGCTCTACTGGTCCGAGCGCATCGGCCGGGGCAACCGCAGCTTTCGCATGCCCAAGTTCCGCAGCATGCGCGTGGACACGCCCGTGGTCGCCACGCATCTGCTCGATTCGCCCGAGCGCTGGCTCACACCCATCGGCAGCTACCTGCGCAGGAGCAGCCTCGATGAATTGCCGCAACTGTGGAGCATTTTTGTCGGCGACATGAGCATCGTCGGCCCGCGCCCGGCCCTTTTCAACCAGCACGACCTCATCGAGCTGCGCACGCAGCGGGGCGTTCACAAGCTGCGACCTGGCCTGACCGGTTGGGCGCAGGTGAATGGGCGCGACGAGATCCCGATTCCCGAAAAGGTCGCGTACGACGCGTGGTACCTTGAGCATCAATCGCTCGCCTTGGACCTGCGCATCATGTGGCGCACGGCGGCGCAAGTCGTGCGAAGCGAAGGAGTCTCTCACTAGTGAGGGATGGAAGGCGCGGGCCTGCGTTCGGCGCCAACTTCTGTTGAGAGCAGCCCACTTGTGTTGTGGCCAAATTTCGGACCTTATGGCTTTTTCGACTCGGCAAGCGCTGCATACAGCGCGCTCGTCACATTCGCCAAATCGAACGCCTGCTTCATCGGCGCGACGGATCTTTCAGAATTTCAGTCCGGCGAAAATCTCACTGATACGACGCAACGCGCAACACTTCAGATCAGTTTCTACACTGATCCGTGCTCACTGCACCAGGTCGCCACCACCAGCGACTGATGCCGCCGGCGTACCGCCCGCTCTTAACGAAACAAAGCACGAACGCTTGCCCCACTTTTCTGGATCGGGGCCGAATCGCGAACAATGCCAATGCCAGGGCCTTTGTTTCTATTCATATCAACGCTCCCAACGTCGTGCTGGGAACCATCAACAACCCGGCCGGGATGTCAACGGCGATGGCCTTCCCGATCTGGTCTGTCGCTTTTCGATTCAGCAAGCAGGATTTCAAATGGGCGATACATTCGGAGTTCTCCGGTTCTTGGACCTTGAAGGAGTTCCTTGGGAAGGCCGCGACAGCATTTCGACTGTCGCAGACGATGATCCCGATGATTTCAAGGAATGACCTATGTCTGCGGCAGGTCGCATCATGTGGCGCAGGTTGGTGCGGGTGCTGCGGAACGAAGGGGTTTCCCACTGATGTCACTGCGCGATCGCACGCACCAACTGCTTGTATCAGCTGGATGGCCCCGCATCGCGCTCTGGGCGGTCGCGCCGGTGTTGTGCGTGGCGCGATCGGGCCTTGGCGCCTTGCTGGCGTTCGCCTGGGTCGTCGCGCTGCTCTTCGTCGGTAAGCAGAGGCTTGCATTCATCGGCCTCAAGCGTCCCTCGCATTGGCCGAAGTTGATCGCCCTGGCATTCGCATTGGCGATCGCCGTGCAGATCCTGTCGGCCGTTGCGATCGAGCCCTTTGCGCAATGGATCACCCACCAGACACCCGACACCTCCAAACTGAAAGACATCGTCGGCAGTTGGCCGAATCTGATGATCTTCCTTGCCCTTTCGTGGGTGGTCGGCGCGCTGATCGAGGAAGTCGTCTTCCGCGGCTTCATCATCGGCTACGGCACATTGATCTTCGGGGAGAAGTCCAGGTGGTTGCTGGCGGTCGTGAGCTCGATGATCTTCGGCTACTCGCACCTGTACCAGGGCGCTGGGGGCGTGCTTCTCACGGGGGCCGTCGGCTTCATCCTTGCGGCCACCTACATTGCCGGCAAGAAGAACCTGCCCTTGGTGATGTTGACGCACGGGTTCATCGACACGATCAGCATGATCGGCCTTTTCACGGGCTTGATGAACGCCTGACTCGTCAGCCATGAGCCCGGCCGATTTCGACCTGTCCGCCCGACCATTTCGCAAGCTCCTGCTTCGTCAGGCTGAACTGCGATTCGTCCTTCGCCTGGAGCAGCAGGTGCTCGATGAGAAGCCGCTCGCGCAAGGGCTGTTCCGCGGAACGCCGCAGGCAGTTGATGGTGAATGAGCGGCTGGCGTGCACCGAACGCGGAAGAACAGGGATGAGCTCGCCCTTGCGGATGGCCGGCAATGCGATGTAGCCGGGAAGCTGCGCGAACGCGACACCACCGATCGCCGCTTCGAGGGCGACATCGAAGTCGTCCACAACCAGGCCGCTTGGCGGCTGCAGCGTCGCATGTTCGCCGTTCTCGACGAATTCCCATGCCAGCATTTCGTGCGTCCTGCGGAACCTGAAGGCGACGCAGGGGACCTGCAGGAAGTCGGAAGCACTCGTTGGGCGGTAGCGCCGCAAGAGCGCGGGTGAGCCGCAGACGTAGAGAGGCAGCGGCGCCAGGTGGCGCGAGAGAACGCGCTCGTCGCGAGGGTGGCCGCCGCGTATCGCAACGTTGGCGCCGCTGGTGACGAGGTCGGCCAGTTCGTCGTCCAGTTGCAAATCCAGCTCGATCTCCGGGTACAGGATGCGGAAATCGACGAGCGCGGGCGCGACGAAGTGGCGCCCGAATGTGTGGGCGCAAGTCAGGCGCACCTTGCCTGAGAGCGCCCCGGGTTCTGCGCGCACATCGCGCAGCGCACTCTCAAGCTCGCCGATGCCGGCCCGCGTGCGCATGTGCAGGCTTTCGCCCAGCTCCGTCAGGCCGACGCTGCGCGTCGTGCGATGCAGCAGCTTTCCGCCCAACCGCGTTTCCAGCCTGCGGATCACGCGGCTAACCGCAGCGGTGCTGCTTCCGAGCTGGTGCGCTGCGCGCGTGAAGCTTTTCTGTTCGGCCACCGCGGCAAACACCTGAAGCTCGGCAAGGGGTGCGATATTGTTGTTCATCGATCAACACTGTAGAACATATTACGCAACAAGCACGCGGGCGGAATGGATCAATCTTCGGGTCACGCCGGAGCGGTCCCGGCAGAAGGAGAACCCGATGACTACAGGAACAATGCTCGCCGCCGTTTTCGATCGCGCGGGGCCGCTCGGCGAAGTCGTACGCGTGCGCGAAGTGCCCATTCCCGCGCCCGGGCCGGGCGAAGTGCTGGTGCGCGTGCATGCCGCGTCGATTCATCCTGCAGACGGCATGTTTGCCGAAGGGCGCTATCGCGTGAAGCCGCGGTTTCCGCAAGTCGCGGGCCTGGTGGGAAGCGGAACGATCGTCGACGACGACCGTGCGGCGCAAGGTTTAGCTGCCGGCACGCGCGTTGCCTTCCGGCGCGCCGGCGCGTGGGCCGAGTACTGCTGTGTGCCGCTCGATCGAATCTACAAGGTGCCGGGCGGCGTGCACGAGCAGCAGGCCGCCCAGTTCGCCCTGAATCCTTTGACGGCATGTGGGCTGCTCGACATGGCCGGCGTGCGCGAAGGCGACTGGGTGGCGATCAACGCCGCCGGATCCAATGTGGCGCGGCTGGCTCGAGAGCTCGCAAGGAGCAAGGGCGTCCACGTGATCGGCATCCACCGCAAAGCTGCGACCGACGCAGGCCCGGCCGACATCTTGGAGGGCGACGACCTGGCCGCACGACTCACCGCCGCAGCGGGCGGCCCGATCGCCGCCCTGCTCGACTGCGTGGGCGGCCAGGCGATCACCACTGCGTTGCCCGCGCTTCGCCAGGGTGCTGCGATCGTCAGCTACGGAATGCTGGGCCGCGAAGCAGCCACGATGTCGAACGCCGACATCGTCTACCGCAACCTGCGCTGGTGCGGCTTCGGCATCGACCACTGGCTGAATGGACTCGGGCCGCGCACGAACGAGGTCGTGCAAAGCACGTGGGACGCTGTGCAGGCAGGCCTGCAGACGCCGGTGGCGGGCGTGTACCCGCTTGCCCAAATCGAGCAGGCGCTGACGTCGGCAGTTCGCGAGACCAACGCCAAGACGATCATGACGATGCGGTAGCGGACACGCAGTGCTTGCACGGGTCGCAAACAAGGTACGACCTGGGCCACATGGACACAAGCACCCGCGATGTCTATCATCACCGGCGCATCCTCGCGCGCGAGAGTCGGCGTTCCCGCGAGGCCACCAAAGCAGCGCCGGCGATGAGGGGTGCTCCATGAAGCGGTTCGCTCAGGCATGTGTGGCGGTGCTCGGAGTTGCATTTCTGTGCGCATGCGGCGGCGGCTCTGGCAGCGGTGGGAATCCGAGCCCGACCGCGGCAGTCAGCACAGTCAATGGAGCGGCCACCTTCAGCGGACCGCGCAACAACTACACAATCGCCGCCACGAACAGCGGCTGGACCGTAACCGACCACGTCGGCTCCGATGGCGTCACCAACCTGGCGGGTACGACCACCTCCGCGGCCTTCACCGACTTCACGGTGAACCTGGGCATCGGTGCGAAGTCGCAGACCATTTCCGACAGCGACCTGAAGTCCATCACGGAGCTTTACGTCGCATTCTTCAATCGCGTGCCGGATGCCGACGGCCTGTCGTACTGGATCGACCAGTTCAAGAACGGCATGACACTTTCGCAGATGTGCGACAACTTCTATGCAGCGGCTGTCTTCTATTCCAATCTGACCGGCTACTCGTCGACGATGAGCAATGCCGACTTCATCACCGTCATCTACAAGAACGTGCTGGGCCGCACCAGCGTCGATGCGAGCGGGATGAACTATTGGAGCAACGCGCTGGCCACCGGCGCTGCGACGCGCGGAACGCTCGTCGAATCCATCCTGTCTTCAGCGCATACGTTCAAAGGTGATCCGACGTGGGGCTGGGTCGCAGACCTGCTCGATAACAAGTACACGGTGGCCAAGTACTTCGCGGTGCAGGAAGGGTTGAACTACGGATCGCCTTCGCAGTCGATCACCAGCACCATTGCGATTGCCGCCGCCGTGACACCGACAAGCACGACCGCGGCCACCTCGCTCATCGGCGTGAGCGACACGTCGTTCACGACATTGGGCGCATCGTCGATCACTTTCTATATCGTCGATGGCCCGGTCAAGGGAATCACGTACGCGTGCGCGCCGTCCGGAAAGAGCGCAGTCACGGACTTGTCCGGTGCCGTTGCCTGCCAGGCGGGCGACACGGCGACACTGACGATCAGTACGACCTCCGGGACGATCAACCTTGGCAGCATCGGTGCGCCCGCGAAGAACGGCATCAGCATGCCTGTCACGCTGCTCGCGAATGGCGTGCAGGTTGCGGAGATCCTGCAGGCACTCAATCACGGAACGGCCGACAACATCGACGTCACGGGGACGTCGCTGCCGGCGGCTACTGTGGCCCAGATCAATGCTTACATCGCAGGCGCAGGCACGTTGCCTGCGGGCGTGGCAAGCGACGATCAATTCCTCGCGGGCCTGCAAGCGCAGGAACCCGGCGTCGCTTTCACGTCACCGGTGACGGGCAATGGAACGAACTTCCGGGACAACACCGTGCTGCCCGGACTGCAAAAGACGATCATCGGCATCAGCGGCACCAACCCACCGCCCGTGCTCACCGACGGCACGACGAAACTCAGCGGAACCATCGTCGTTGCAGGATCCGGCACCTTCCCCATTCCGAACTGTCCGAGCGGCACGGTCACGTTCTCGGGTGGCGGTATCCTGAATGCGACGGTGAACGGTGACGTCACGACGCCCGGCGCCTACGCGACGAACTGGACGTCGCCCGGCTTCCAGGAATCGGTGACCATCGATATTCCCCAGTGCACGATCCCGGGCAATCCGCCCATCGTCATTCCGGAAGACTCGTCGACCAATTTGATTTCAACACCTCCTGTGGCAGGCAACTCGCAGTTGACGGTGACGTCCGCGTTCACCGGCACCAACTTGTCGATGCCGGCGGGCCAGGCGCCGGACGGATGTGTCCTTGCACCGATCGCCGGCACCGACATCGGCGCTTCGAACCCGCTCATCACATTGACGACCTCCGTCACCTGCCAGATCAACGGCGCCGACATCAATGCGACAGTAACGGCGAAGCTGGTGGGGGCGTGGTAGTTCGAGAACCGCGAGCAATTTGCTCATGGCCCGGTGCGAGGTGCAGTGCTCCCACGCTTATTGCCAGCCGCCGCCGAGTGCACGGATGAGTGCAACCGTCGCCTGGTATTGGCTGGCTTTGACCTGCAACGCCTGCCGGCGATTGCGCAGCTCGCTTCGGCGGGCGTCCAGCAGTTCGAGCTGGCTGTCCATCCCATTGCGATAGCGCGACTCGGAAAGCTGCGTCGCACGCACGGCCGACTTCACGGCGCGCCCCTGCGCTTCGGATTGCTCGTCGAGCAGACGCAGCCCGGAGAGCTGGTCCTCCACTTCCTTGAAGGCGACGAGCACTTGTCCGCGGTACGCCGCAGCCGCACCTTCGAGTTGTGCCTGCGCGCTCTCGACGCCCGCTGCCCGCCGGCCGCCGTCGAACACCGGCAATGAAAGCAATGCGCCCACACCCCACGCACGAGCCGACCACTTGAAGAGATCGCCGAGCTCGGGTGACGCATACCCACCCGATGCCGTGAGCGAGATGTTCGGGAACCACGCTGCCTTCGCCACGCCGACGCGCGCCTGCGCCGCGAGGATCTCGGACTGCGCGGCAGAAACATCGGGCCGGCGCGCGAGCACCGTCGCAGGCACGCCCGCCGGGATGCGCGGCAGCGCGGTGGTCCACTCGCGCTCGTCGAGCTTGAAGTTCGACGAAGCTTCGCCTACAAGCACGGCGAGTTCATGTTCGAGCTCGGCGCGGCGGCGGTCGAGCGCGAGTGCGTCCGATTGCGTTGCGGCCAATTCAGTCTCCACCCGGGCGACGTCGAGCTCGGCGACGTCGCCCGCCTGCTGGCGCCGCTGCGTGAGATGCAAGGTGCCTGCGTAGGCGGAGACGGTGTCGCGCATGATCGCGCGCTCCGCATCTGTGGCGCGAATCGCGAGGTAAGTCTGCGCCGTCTCGGCTTGCACGAGCAGGCGCGTGCTTTGCAGCAACGCGTCGCGTGCCTGCGCGTCGAGGGACGCGGCATTCGCTGCCTTCGACAAACGGCCGAAGAGATCGACCTCGTACGAGATGTCGGCGCTCGCGCTGGTCATCGTGGCCGGTGTCATGCCGTTCACCGTGTTCAGGCCCGCCTGACGTGCAGCGCCCACACCGACGCCCACTTGCGGATACCGATCGGCATTGACGCTGCGGGCGATCGCTCGCGCCTGCTGCAACCGCGCGGCGGCCTGGCGAATGTCGGTGTTCGCGGCGCCCGCGCGTTCGACCAGCGCGTTCAACTCCGGGTCGTTGAATGCCTTCCACCACGTGCCGCGATCCTGCGCTTCGGCGGGCTTGGCTGCGATCCAGCGGCTCGCGTCCTCACGGAATTTTTCGGGCACAGGCGGCTGCGGTGGTGCATCGGGCACCGACGCGCAGCCCGCGAGAACTAGCGCCGCCACGAGCATCGTCAATGCGGACTTCATTGTCATTGCGGACTTGATCCGCAATCCAGTTTCCTTGTCGTTCTTCATCATGTGTTGTCCTTCAAAGGTGCCGCGGGCACCGGGCGCGCATTGGCACCACCGCCGAAATCGCCGTGCACGAATGCCTCGCCATGCGGCACTTCGCCGTGCAGCTTGAGCGGCCGATTGCCTGCGAGCTTGCGCAGCCCGACATAGAACACGGGCGTGAGGAACAGGCCGAACGCCGTCACGCCGATCATCCCGGCGAACACGGCCACGCCCATCGCGCGGCGCATCTCCGAGCCGGCACCGGTGCTCAGCACCAGCGGCAGCACGCCCATCACGAAAGCCATCGACGTCATCAGGATCGGGCGCAGCCGCAGGCGCGCGGCTTCGATCGCGGCTTGCACAGGCGTGCGCCCGGCGAACTCGAGCTCTCTTGCGAACTCCACGATCAGGATCGCGTTCTTTGCCGACAGGCCCACAAGCACCATCAGGCCGATCTGCGTGAAGACGTTGTTGTCGCCGCGCGAGAGCCACACGCCCGTCATCGCGGCGAAGATGCCCATCGGCACGATCAGGATGATCGCGAGCGGAAGCGTCAGGCTCTCGTATTGCGCAGCGAGCACAAGGAACACGAGCAGGATCGCGAGCGGGAACATCAGCGCAGCCGAGTTGCCTGCGAGGATCTCCTGGTAGGTGAGCTCGGTCCATTCGAAGCCGATGCCTTTGGGCAGCGTTTCGGCTGCGATGCGCTTCACGGCGTCCTGCGCCTGCCCCGACGAGAAACCGGGCGCGGGCCCGCCGTTGATGTCGGCGGAAAGAAAGCCGTTGTAGCGCATCGCGCGCTCGGGGCCGAAGCTTGGCTTGACCTTCATCAGCGCCGAAAGCGGCACCATCTCGCCCGAGGACGAGCGAACCTTCAGCTGCCCGATGTCGTCCGCATGCGCGCGGTAAGGCGCGTCCGCCTGCACGCGCACGGAGTACGTGCGGCCGAACTTGTTGAAGTCGTTCACGTACACGCTGCCCAGGTAAATCTGCATCGTGTTGAACACGTCGGTGACCGACACGCCGAGCTGCCGCGCCTTCGTGCGGTCGATGTCGGCATACAGCTGCGGCACGTTGAGCTGGAAGCTGGAGAACAGGCCCGCGAGCTCGGGCGTCTGGTAGGCCTTCGTCATGAAGGCTTTCAGCGCGCCGTCCATCGCTTCGTAGCCGAGCGAGCCGCGGTCTTCGAGCTCCAGCTTGAAGCCGCCCGTCGTGCCCAGGCCCTGCACAGGCGGCGGCGGGAACATCAGCACAAAAGCGTCCTGGATCTGGCCGAACTGCTGGTTCAGTGCACCGGCAATCGCACCTGCGCTCAGGGCGGCGCTGCGGCGCTCCTCGAAAGGCTTGAGCGTGACGAACACGATGCCCGCGTTCGAGCTGTTGGTGAAGCCGTTGATCGACAGGCCAGGGAATGCGACAGCGTGCTCGACACCCGGCTGCTTGAGCGTGATGTCGCTCATGCGGCGGATGACGTCTTCGGTGCGGTCGAGCGTTGCGCCGTCGGGCAATTGCGCGAAGCCGATCAGGTACTGCTTGTCCTGCGCGGGCACGAAGCCATGCGGAATCAGGTGAAACAGCCCGAACGTTGCAGCGGCGAGCACCAGGTACACACCGAACATCTGCGCCTTGCGCGTGACGACGCGCGAAACACCTTGCGTGTACTTGACGCCCGTGCGGCCGAACACGCGGTTGAACCGGGCGAAGAAGCCGCCGAACCAGCGGTCCATCCAGCGGGTGAGTGCGTCCTTGGGTGCGTCGTGCGATTTGAGCAGCAGCGCCGCGAGTGCCGGCGACATCGTGAGCGAATTCACCGCCGAGATCACGGTGGACATCGCGATCGTCAGCGCGAACTGGCGATAGAACTGCCCCGTGAGGCCGCTGATGAAACCGAGCGGCACGAACACCGCGACGAGCACCAGCGCGATCGCGATGATGGGCCCGGAGACTTCGCGCATCGCTCGGTATGTCGCCTGCCGCGGCGTGAGGCCCGCTTCGATGTTGCGTTCGACGTTTTCCACCACGACGATCGCGTCGTCGACCACGATGCCAATGGCAAGCACGAGACCGAACAAACTCAACGCGTTGATCGAGAAGCCGAACACGTGCATGACCGCGAACGTGCCGACCACCGACACGGGCACGGCCAGCAGCGGGATGATCGACGCGCGCCATGTCTGCAGGAACAGGATCACGACGAGCACCACAAGCGCGATTGCTTCGATCAGCGTGTGGATCACCGATTCGATCGACGAGCGCACGAACTGCGTCGGG
>DATJJL010000312.1:0-3932 GCA_035492155.1 Ramlibacter sp.
CGCCTGCCGCCGCGTCACTAAACAAAGCTATCGAACCCAAGGGACTGTCACATGGAAACGCTCGACGAACCTCGCACCCTGACGAACCGGCTCGTGGACATCGCGCCGCTGTCGGACAAGATCGCCGCCATCGCCGAAGCCGACGATGGAACCTGGGTGCTCGAGTTCACCGACAAGACAGTGGTGATGATGGAATGGATGAACAACCCCGAGCGCATCGTGCTGAACGCGCCGCTGGGTGTCCCGCCGAAGGATCGCGCCGAAGAAATCTTCTCGCTGGCGCTTTCGTTCTCGGCGCTCAGCCGCGAAAGCTGCGGCGCTCGCCTGGGCATGGGCGGCAAGGACGGCGAGATGGTGCTCATTCGCGAGCTGCACTGCAACACCGCAGGGGGCTGGGATTTGCTGCCGGTGCTGGAGCACTTTGCTTATGTGGCGAGCTGGTGGCAGGACGTCATCAACCAGCCGCCACGCACGCACGCTGCGAACGAAGACATGTCCGCAATGCTTGTCCGCGCCTGAACCCGAAAGGAAACGCCATGGTCAGCCCGATCAATACCAACTCGTATTCCGCGACGACTCACGGCGCAAGCTCTGCATCCGGCGTGAGCGATGTCGGCGCGGCAAAGCTTTTGAAGGGCGGCGCGTCCGTGGGCACCGGCCGCTTCGAGAGTCTCTTCGGAGGCGCGCACGCCGACTTCAAGGATCTTGTGCAGAAACAGGGCACCGCTTCCTTCGAGGAATTGATGTCCCCTGTTCCGCTCTGAGCCCTAAGAAGCACCGCCCAAGGGCAGATCCAGCGTAAACACTGCGCCCTTCCCGGGCCCGTCGCTGTGCGCGCGCAGGTGCCCGCCGATCTCCGTAGCTGCCAGCGCCGCGCTGTGCAGTCCGAAGCCGTGGCTGCCCTCCCGCGTGCTGAAGCCGTGCGCGAAGATGCGCACCAGGTTCTCCTGCGCAATGCCTTCGCCGGTGTCCTGCAACGTGACGCGAAAGCTCGGCTCGTCGTCGGGCACCACGGCAGCCGACAAGGTAAGACGGCGCTCACCCTGCGGCATCGATTGCATCGCCTGCACAGCGTTCGAGATCAGCGCAGCGAGGATCTGCTGGATGCGCGAGCTGTCCAGCGTCATCGTAGTCGGCGCTTCGTTGCGCAGCACCACATCGACCTTGCCGCGCGCGATCGCATCGCTGTTCTGGCGCAGTGCCTCCTGCAGCATCTCCTGGGTGTGCACAGTCTCCGCGATGGTGGCCGAGCCCGCGTCGGACCGCTGCGATGACATCACCTGCCCGATGCGGTCAACGCTTCGAAGCAATCGGTCCATGTCCTCCAGCGCGCTCTTGCTTTCCGCCTGCAAGTCGTTCGCCGCATCGACGAAATAGGCGAAGATTGCCTGGCCTCTTTCCGTCTGCATGAAGGTGCCGAGCTCGTGCTCGTGCTGCTTCACCAGAGCCACCGCGCGCGCCACGCCGTGCGATCGCGAGCGGCTGATGGTCCGCCGCACTTCGAAGGCCGAGACGGTGACGGTGTTGAGGACGTTGCCCACGTTGTGCAGCACGCTGTTGGCGATCTCGGCCTTGCCCGCGCGACGCGCAGTGGCCATGAGGCGCGCCTGCGTCTCCTCCAGCTCGCGCGTGCGAGCCTGCACCCGCTGCTCAAGCTCTTCGTACAACTGTGCGTTGGCGAGCGAAACGGCCAGCTGCCCCGCGATGATCATGACTGCATCGAGACGTTGCGCGCCGAATGCCGCGCGGCCGTGGCGATTTTCGAGATAGAGCATCGCGCGCGTGCCGTGCTGCCCGCCGATGGGCACCACCAGCACCGAGCACACCGGCATGCCGGCGAAGTACTTGTCGTACGAAAACCGATCGTCGCCCGCGGCGTCCTGCACCAGCAGGCGTTCGCGCGTGCGCTCGGCATATGTAAAGACCGACATCGGCAGCAGGCCGCCTTCCACGGCGTCTGCCAGCGGGATCGATGCCTCGCCCGAAGCGGGCGCGAGCAGCGACCACTCATCGCCGGCACACGACAGCAGCAGGACCTTGCTCGCACCGGTCAGTGCCGCGAGCACTTCGGTGACACGCGCGGCAAGCCGCTGCACGCTCGTCTCGGAGCTGAGCACCTGCGATGCGCGCAGCACACCCATCGCGTCAAGCGCTTCATGCGAGAAGCGGGCTGTGCCTGCTACCTGGATCGGATCGGAGGGCGAGAGAGTTGCCACCGGTTCGCCCAGGAAGGTGTGCTCCTGCTGCATGCGCTTCACCTTGGCGGCCGCGCCCCAGGCGCGGTACATGTCGCGCGCATCCGTCAGCAGGCGCCTGCCCGTGTGCACGAGGCCGCGCGACAGGTGGAACAAGCCCGCTCTTTCGGCGATGAGCGCGCGATGCCACGGTCGCTGGCGGGTGCGCGATTCGAGCAGCGCCGAATCGAAGCAGGCCGCAGCGGTCCAGTAGTCTGATAGCGCCCATGCTCTTTCCGCGTTCACCAGCAACTCGAGATGCAGGTAGTTGTAGGGCTGGTCGCCCGCACGCGCGGCAAGCCAGTCGCGGCATGCATCGAGCTCCGCAAGCAGCGACTGTGCGTTGGCCGCACCAGAATCGGCCTGCAGTTGCCATGCGCGTGCCATCGCAATGGACAGGTGCGCATTGACGAACTTGTAGTAGCCCATCATGCCGCCGCGGCGCGACAGCTTCAACGTGAGCGGCGCATGTTCGGCGAGTGCGTCGACATCGCCCATGATGAGCGCGCAGATTGCGCGAGGCACGTGATAGATGGTGCCCACCCACGGCGAATCTCCGATGTGCGCCAGCAAGGCCTCGTCGTCGAAATCGGCGCCTGAGGCGAGCAGGCGCACCATGTCGCGCGCGACGCGATGATGAATGGCCGCGTGGACATTACCCGTGCGCTCGCACAGCGCGATGCCCGCATCGACTTCGACGGCGACCGCGTCGAGGCTCGCCGCGATGTCGACGAGCGCACTGATGCGCCCGATGTTGACATACGCGGCATGCGAGAGGTCTCCGGCGGCGCGCGTGCCTTCGAAGGCCCGCGTGGCGTGGCTGTACATCTCCTCCACCGGCCTGAACCAATGGCAGGCATAAGTGACGAAGAGAAACCGCGCCTCGGACGTTTGCGGCTCGTACTGCAACGCCTCGCCCACCGTGAGGACGTGCGATGCGAGATCGAATGCAGTGCGATAGTCCTGCCGCAACGCCACGAGCATGCCGCCCAGGCTGCCGAGCGTGGCGACGAGTTCGCGGCACGGGCCATGCTGCGCCCACAGGCGCTGGGCTTCGAGCAAGAGCCAGACGATCGCGTGCTCGTCTTTGCGATGTTTGCGCACGACGGCCGAGCGTACGGTGCGGCCCAGCAGTGTGGCGACCGCGAGGAGGCGCGGGTCTTCGATGCGCGGGCGCGTCGAGTGGTCCATCTGCGCATCGGCACGTACCCATTCGCCCAACGCGTCGAGGCGTTCATGCGTTTGCGCAGCTGCGAAATCGCGCGGGATGTCGACGCCGAGATCGCTGAGCAGGCCCAGCCCGAGGTTCATCGCGTCGTCGGAGTTGCCCCGCATGTCCAGGCTACGCATCTGCAGGCATGCGGGTTCGACGAGTTCGAGCGGGCTCGACGCGTGGTGGCGCAAACGTGCATACACGGGGTCGGCGTCTTCGAGCCGGCCGAGGCTGTACAGCGCCGCGTGTTGCGCCACGTCGATCGACCATCGCTGCGGCGCATCCGCTTCGTCGTTGACAGCCGCGAGCAAAGCATTGGCCGCGGCGAGGTAGCGCTCGACCAACGCGTACCGCGCCGCGCCTGCGAGCCTGGCCGCGAGCGCGTGGAACAGGCGGGCAGCGCGCCGCTGCTCCTCGGGCTCGTCGAGATTGGCAACGCACTCCAGATAATGCCGGGCCGCGACGCCTTCGAATGCCGGTTCCTG
>DATJJL010000313.1:0-19090 GCA_035492155.1 Ramlibacter sp.
TCCTGGCTGTTCAGGACCACGTCGTAGTCGCGCAGGACTTCCTCGAAGTCCTGTGTCTTGTAGTCGACCACGACGTTCGCGCCGAGGCTCTTCACGAGCGCTGCATTGCCCGCACTCGTTGTCGTGGCGACTGTTGCACCCAGGTGCCTGGCCAACTGGATGGCGAACGTGCCGACGCCACCGGAGCCGGCCTGGATGAAAACCTTCTGCCCTTGCTTCAGGCCCGCTTTCTCGACGAGCGCCTGCCACGCCGTCAACGCCACCAGCGGAACGGACGCGGCCTCTTCCATCGTGAGGTTCGTCGGCTTCAAGGCGAGGGACGATTCCTTGACCGCAACCAGTTCGGCGAACGTGCCGATCCGGA
Source organism: Ramlibacter sp. (assembly GCA_035492155.1). Classification (GTDB taxonomy): domain Bacteria; phylum Pseudomonadota; class Gammaproteobacteria; order Burkholderiales; family Burkholderiaceae_C; genus Ramlibacter. The sequence goes on from DATJJL010000313.1 coordinate 365, forward strand.
AATCATCCACGCGCGCATAGACCTCATCGCCCGGCTTGAACTGCCGCACACGGGCACCGACCTTGACGACCTCTCCAGCGACGTCATGGCCAAGAACTAGCGGAAGGCGATAGGGCAGGATCAGCTTGAACTCGCCGTCGCGGATCCTGCAGTCCAGCTGGTTCACGCTGGCGGCACGGACTTGCACCAGGACCTCGTTGTCGTGCACTTCCGGAGCCGGCAGGTTGGACAAATGCAGCGCGCGCTTCTTGCCGTAGCTCTCGAGGACAAAGGCTTTCATTGTTTCAATCCTGGTGCTTGTGGCATGATGATCGTCATATTTATTGGCGAGCAAAAAAAGCAGTGTGTCCCTGTGGATTCAGGCGGGGGCGAGGTACTTCAGCGCGGCCTTGCGCAAGCTGTCCGCCAGTGCCGGCTCATCGACTGCGCGAGCCAGGATCAAAGTGCCCACGATGGACGCGACGGTAAGCATTGCGCGTTCGTGGGCAGCCGGTTGCCCCCAATCGGGCGACTGGCGGGCAAAGAGGTCGACCATGGCCTTGATGTGCTGCGTCGTCGCGCGCCGGACTTCGGGCGCCTGGCGCGCCGTCTCGGAGCCCAGCGCGGCCAAAGGGCATCCCGACTCGATCTGCCTGAGATGTTCCGGCGAGAGATAGGCGCCAAGCATCGCGGCGAGCGCCTTGTCGGCAGGCACATGGGCCATCACGTCCGCAGCCATGGCGGCCGACTCGGCGCAGGCTCGATTCGCGGCTTCCGCCAGCATGGCCTCGCGCGATTCGAAGTGCGCGTAGAACGCGCCGTGCGTCAGGCCGGCCTCTTTCATGATGTCTGCGACACCGGTGCCGTCGTAACCGCTACGACGGATCGCACGCGCGGCGACGGACAGGATGCGCTCGTGCGACGCTTCCTTGGCGGCGGCCCTGGTGTGGTGCTTCTGATTTCGCATGACGGTCATCATACATCATATTTTTCCATGATGGCTGGATGTCTAACTCTCGCCTAAGGAACCACTAAGGACCAACTGAGACTCCGCTTCTACAGTGACATCACGGTCGATGCCAACAAAACATTCGGCACCGAACGCGGCTTAAAGAAAACTGCAACGTCCCTCAGTCACTGTTTGAAAGGTCACATCATGAAGAAGTCCCTCCTCTCCCTCGCCGCACTCACGCTCGTGTCCGGTGCCGTTTTCGCCGGCGAAGCCGATCCGTCGGGCCAGTTCGCCCTGCAGATCGCAGGCCAGCGCACGCGCGCCGAAGTGAACGCCGAAGCCGTCGGCGCGATCGCTGCGGGCCAACTGCGCCCGAGCAACCCGCACGCCAGCGCGTACGTGCAACCGGTGCTCAATACCGCGACGACGCGCGCGCAAGTGGTCGGTGAGTTCCTGGCCAACCGCGGCGAAGCTGTCGCGATGACGGGTGAAGACAGCGGCGCCGCCTATCTCGCGAAGCTGGGCAACCAGAGTGCAGATCGCGAATACTTGGCGGGCACGCCGACGAACGCGCAATAAGATCGCTTTCCTCCGGACCAAAGCCATCGCACGCGGTGGCTTTTTCTTTCTTGCCGCGAATGGCATGCAAGTCACACAGTGACCGCGCCCTTTCCAGGCGCTTGGCCGCTCCCGCAAAGGCGCGGCCTTTTTTCCAGCCGGCTGCCCCAGATGATCATCTGCTCAATGCGCTCGCGCGATTGACATGGCACGCCCGATAACATAGATTCCGTTTACTAAACGACATCGAGGTAAAACCGGAAACCATGAGCTCGTACAAAACCCCCCTTCGCGATTTCCAGTTCGTGCTGCACGAAGTGCTCGAGACCTCGGCCCTGATGCAGTCCTTCGGCCAGGCCGAGTTCGATGCGGCCACGATCGACCAGGTGTTGTCGGCTGCAGGCCAGTTCGCCGAAGAGGTCATGGCGCCGCTGAACGCCATCGGCGACGTGGAGGGCTGCAAGCTGCACGAGGGTGTCGTGACGACGCCCCCCGGTTTCCGCGAGGCCTATCGCCAATACGCGGAGAACGGCTGGAACGCGGTCGGCTGCAGTGCCGAGCATGGCGGCTCGGGGTTTCCTGCCGTGGTGGAAAACGCGGTGAACGAAATCTTCGGCGGCGCGAACATGGCTTTCTCCGCTTATCCGGGCATGTCGCAGGCCACGTATGTGAACCTGCGCGCTAACGGTTCGCCGGAGTTGAATGCGCTGTACCTGCCGAAACTCGCATCCGGCGAGTGGGCCGGCACGATGTGCCTGACCGAGCCGCAGGCCGGCACCGACCTGGGCCTGCTGCGCACGCGCGCGGCGCCGCAGGCCGACGGCAGCTACCACCTCACCGGCTCGAAGATCTTCATCTCGGGCGGCGAGCACGACCTCACCGAGAACATCGTGCACCTCGTGCTGGCCCGGCTCCCCGACGCGCCGCCCGGCGTGAAGGGCATTTCGCTTTTCGTCGTGCCGAAGGTCATCCCGAACGCCGATGGCTCGCTGGGCGAGCGCAACGAGATCGTGTGCGGGTCCATCGAGCACAAGATGGGGATCCACGGCAACGCGACCTGCACCATGAACCTCGATGGCGCGACGGGCTGGCTGGTGGGCGAGCCGAACAAGGGCCTCGCCGGGATGTTCGTGCAGATGAACCACCTGCGTCTGGGCGTCGGCATCACCGCCATCGGCGTGATGGAAGCGGCGTGGCAGAAGTCGCTTCGCTATGCCAACGAACGCGTGCAGGGCCGCGCGCCGGGTTCGGCAGCCGCGGCGGATCCGATCGTGCTGCACGCCGACGTGCGCCGCATGCTGCTCACGCAGAAGGCGAACGTCGAGGGCCTGCGCGCGCTGGCGCTGTGGGCATCGCAGCTGATCGACGTCAGCCACTCGCATCCTGACGAAGACCAGCGCCGCGACGCGGGCGCGCTCATCGCCCTGCTCACGCCCATCGTCAAAGCCATGAGCAGCGACATCGCGCTCGAATCGACGGTGACGGCGATGCAGGTCTTCGGCGGCCACGGCTTCATTCGCGAGAGCGGCGTGGAGCAGCATGTGCGCGACGTGCGCATCATCTCGCTGTATGAGGGCACCAACGGCGTCCAGGCGATGGACCTGCTGGGGCGCAAGGTGCTCGCGGACGGCGGTGTGCGCATGCGCACCTTCGTCAAGCAGGTGACCGCGCACGCCGAAGCAGGCAAGGCGCAGCCGGGCCTGCAGGAATTCGCCGAGCCGGTGACCGAGCTAGCGCGGCGTGTGAGGGACGTCACCTCCGAACTCGTGGAGCTGTCGGCGAGCGACTTCAACGTCGCCGGCGCAGCGTGTGTGCCTTACCTTCGGTTGGCGGGGCATCTCGCGCTCTCGCACATCTGGCTGCGTGCGGTGCAGGCCGCGCTGCCGAAAGCGGCGTCCGGCGATCCCTTCTACGCTTCGAAGATCGCGACGGCCCGCTTTTATTTCCGGCGCATGACGCCGCAGTGCCTGGCGCTGTGCGAGGAGATTCGTGCGGGCGCGGCGCCCGTGATGGACGCCGCGCTCCTGCTGGGCGCGGCCTAGGTCAAGCCACCTCGAACAACCCGGCGGCGCCCATGCCGCCGCCGATGCACATCGTGACGACCACGTAGCGCGCACCGCGTCGCTTGCCTTCGATCAGCGCGTGCCCCACCAGCCGCGAGCCGGTCATGCCGTACGGATGGCCGATCGTGATGCCGCCGCCGTTCACATTGATCTTTTCGGGGTCGATTCCGAGGCGATCGCGCGAGTACACGACCTGGCAGGCAAAAGCCTCGTTGAGTTCCCACAGGCCGATGTCGCTCACCTTCAGGCCATGCGTCTTCAGCAGCTTGGGCACGGCGAACACCGGGCCGATCCCCATCTCTTCCGGCGCGAGCCCGGCCACGGCGATGCCGCGGTACGTGCCCAGCGGCTTGAGGCCGCGGCGTTCGGCGAACGCGCGTTCCACGATCACGCAGGCCGATGCGCCGTCCGAAAGCTGGCTCGAGTTGCCGGCCGTGATCACGCCGCCTTCGACGACGGGCTTGAGCTTGGCCAGGCCATCGAGCGTGGTGTCGGGCCGGTTGCCTTCGTCGCGGTCGAGCGTGACTTTGCGGTAGCTGATGGCGCCCGTGTCCTTGTCGGCGATCGCCATCGTCGCCGTGATGGGCACGATCTCGGCGTCGAACAGCCTGCGCTCCTGCGCCAGCGCCGTGCGGCGTTGCGCCTCCAGCGAATACGCATCCTGCACTTCGCGCGAGATTCCGTATTTCTTCGAGACGATCTCGGCGGTCTGCAGCATCGGGATGTACGCATGTTCGATGCGCGCGACGAGTTGCGGATCGGCATCCTGTGCCACCCACTTCACGAAGGGGTTCTGGACCGCGGAGATGTTCTCCTGTCCGCCGCCGACAGTGACGTCCATGCCGTCGACGATCACCTGCTTGGCCGCCGTGGCGATCGCCATCAGGCCCGACGCGCATTGACGGTCCATGGTTTGTCCGGGCACGGTGTCCGGCAGACCCGAAGCGAGCGCGGCGAGCCGGCCGATGTTCATTCCGGCCGTCCCGCCGGCCATCGCTGTGCCGACGACGACGTCCTCGACTTCGCCGGGATCGACACCGGCGCGCTGCACGGCGTGGCCGATGACGTGGCCCATCAATGTCGGCGACTTGATGTTGTTGAGGGATCCGCGGAACGCGCGGCCGATGCCGGTGCGTGCGGTGGAAACGATGACGGCTTCTCTCATGGGGTGATGCTCCGTGTCGGTGGTCGTTGGGGATGGAGTTCGTTGATGCGCTGCCGGCTCGAGCCGAGCAGCAGCGCGAGCTGCGATTGCGTCATCGACAGCATGATCCGGGTGGCGTGACAAACGATCGTTTAGCAAACGAAGCCTATGTTAAGATCGAAAGCCTGTCAACAGGAATCCGGAGGACCTGCCTCATGCGCTATCCCGCTTCGCACAAGGAGGAAACCCGCAAGAAGCTTCTGGCCAGCGCCCGCGCCATCGCGAAGAAGGGCGGCTTCGGCACCACGGGCGTCGATGAACTGATGGCCGGCATCGGCCTGACCGGCGGCGCCTTCTATGGGCACTTTCCGAGCAAGGAAGCGCTGTTCGCCGAGCTCGTCCTGGAGGAGGTCGCGAACAGCACCGAAATGCTCGCAGGCGGCGACGACGCAGCGCCCGATCATGTGGCGCAGCGCCTGCGCAGCTACTTGAGTTCCTACCATGCGCTGCATCCCGAGACGGGCTGCGCGCTTCCCACGCTGGGCCCGGAAATCGCGCGAGGCGATCCGGAAGTGAAGGCCGCAGTGGAGCAAGGTTTGAAGCAGCTGCAAAAGAGCTGGAGCAGCCGCATCGGCAACCCGGATGCGGCGTGGGCGCTCCTGGCGCAATGCGTCGGTGCACTGGTGCTCGCGCGCTGTGTCGAATCTGAACGCACCCGCAAGGACATCCTCGCGTCGAGCCGGCGGTTCATCGACGAGACGCATGCGCTCGATGCCCCGTTGGCGCCCGCACCCGCACCAGCGCCCGCACCTGCATCGCGGCGCAAGCGCGTGGCAGGATGAGCGCGCTGCCTTCCGCCGAAGATTGCGCGTACACGAAGCTGCGCCGGCTCGCGCGGTGTGTGTCGCATCATTTCGACGCGGAGCTCGCGAAAGCCGGACTCAAGACAACCCAGCTGGGGCTGCTCTCCGAAATCCGCCGCTTGCAGCCGGTCGAACCGGGTGAACTCGCGCGCGTGCTGGGTGTCGATCCGTCGACGCTGACGCGCAACCTGAGGCCGCTGCTCGCGGCCGGATGGGTGGAGCTTGGCGCCGGCAAGGACGCACGCAGCCGCAGCATTCGCATCACCGAAAGCGGGCGGGCCAAGCAGGTGCAAGCGCAGCGCCGGATGCGCGCGGCGCAGCGAAGCATGGACGAAAAGCTCGGCGTCCGCCGCATGGCGGAATTGAAAGCGCTGATGGACGAGTCGCTCGGCATCCTCGCGGCTTCTCACTGAACGCCGTCAACATCCATGCAGGCGCGCCTTCGCGCCGCGGCAGGCTGAACGATCAGGCGCGCAACTCCTTGCGCAGGATCTTGCCCACGGTCGACTTCGGCAGCGCTTCCAGGAAGGTGATGTGGCGCGGCACCTTGTAGGCGGCCAGGAGCTTTCGGCAATGCTGTTCGACCTGTTCCTCCTGCAGCCCCGCGGTGCGGCGCACGACGAACAGGTGCGGCACTTCGCCCGAGCGTTCGTCCGGCACGCCGACGCAGGCGCACTCGAGCACGTCGGGGTGCGTCGCGACGACGCCCTCGATCTCGTTCGGGTACACGTTGAATCCGGAGACCAGGATCATGTCCTTCTTGCGGTCGACGATCTGCATCGAGCCTTGCGCATCCATGGTGACGATGTCGCCCGTGCGGAACCAGCCGTCCGCGGTGAACACCTTGCGCGTTTCGTCGTCGCGCTTCCAGTAGCCGGCGAACACCTGCGGTCCCTTGATCAGCAATTCGCCCGGCGTGCCCAGGGGCACCGGTTGGTCCAGGCTGTCGACGATCAGCACGTCGGTGGAAGGCACCGGCATCCCGATCGCGCCGTTGCGCCCCGGCGGGTTGAAAGACACGCTGGGCGACGTCTCCGACAGGCCGTAGGCTTCGGTGATCGGCGGGCCGCCGGCTTCTTCCCACTTGCGCGCCACCGCTGCCTGGATGGAAGCACCGGCGCCGATCACCATGCGACAGCGCGAGAAGTCGGCCGTCGCGAGCTCGGGTGCGTTCACCATGCCATTGAACATCGTGTTCACACCGATCAGCAGGTCGAAAGGCCGGTGCAGCTCCGCGCACAAGGTCTTGATGTCGCGCGGATTCATGATCAGCCGGTTGCGCCCGCCGGTCACCAGCGCCATGAGCGCCACGGCGAGCGGGAAGATGTGGTACAGGGGCAGCGGCGTGACGAGCTCGAAGTCCTCGATGTCCAGGTTCAGGCGCAGCCACGATTGCATCTGCAGGAGGTTCACCAGGACATTGCGGTGTGTCAGGCAAGCACCTTTTGACACGCCGGTCGTGCCGCCGGTGTATTGCAGGAAGGCGAGATCGGAAGGACGGATCGCCGCGGGAATGAAGTCGTCCTGCTTCACCGATGCGATCGCGCTGCCCAGTGACACAGGATGAACATCGGAGATGCGGGGGCGTGCTTGTCGTTCCGCCGGCGGCGCGAGCAGCGCTGTCCTGACGTCGCGCATCGGTGTGGTGATCACGTGCCGGACCTCGGTGCGATCGATGACTTCGGCGACGAGCGGGCTGAACGGATCGGCGACCAGGAGTGCTGTCGCACCGGAATCGGCCAGCTGGTATTCCGCCTCGCGCGGCGTGTAGAGCGGGTTCATCGTGACGCACACGAACCCGGCCCGCGCGATCGCCGCCAATGCGACGGGGTAGAGCAGGTGATTGGGCAGCAGCAGCGCGACGCGGTCGCCGCGTTGCAGTCCCGCTGCCTGCAGGAAGGCTGCGAGCCGGGCCGACGCGTGGTCGATCTCCGCCCACGTCAGCGACTCACCATTGCACGTCACCGCCGTGCGGCCGGCATGCCTCGCGAACGCGCCTTCGAGCAGGGTGACGAAGGTGTCGTGCTCCCCGAACACGAGGTCGCGTGCAAGCCCCGGCGGGTACGAGGCGTGCCAGATTCGTTCTTCCATGTTGTCTCCTTGATTGATGTGAAGCGTTCAGGCGGACAGCGCTTCGCGCACGAAGTCCATCCGGTCCTGGCCGAAGAACATTTCGTCGCCCACGAAAATCGTCGGCGCGCCGAACACGCCACGCTTGACGGCTTCTTCGGTGGTCGCCTTGAGTGCCGCTTTGATTACGGGGTCCTGGGTCAGCCGCTCGATCTCGCCGGGATCGAACCCGCCGCCTTTCAGGACGTCGGCCGTGAGTTGCGGCTGGTTCAGGTCGAGCGCGTCGATCCAGAGGCCCTTGAACACGCAAGTCAGCAGTTGCTGCAGGCGCTCGGGCTGGCGCAGCTGGATGCCCGTCACCGCGCGCATCAGGAACAGCGTGATGATGGGAAAGTGCGGATTCGACTGGAACGGAACGCCGTAACGGCGCGCATGGCGTTCATAGTCCATCCCGGTGTAGCGGCCCTTGGCCGGGATCGTCGCGGGGGAAGAGTTGCCCGTGGCCTGGTACACGCCGCCCAGCAGCATCGGCCGGTACACCAGCTCGGCGCCGTGATTGGCGCACAGCGCCGGCAACTGCGTCCACGCCAGGTAGGAGGACGGGCTGCCGACGTCGAAGAAGAAGTCAACGGATTTGGGCACGAGGATTCCTTTCATGAAAATACGACCGTTTAATGAACGAAACCTATTTCATTTTGACGGAAGTGTCAACGCACCGGTGTCCGCCCCGGGTCATTTGACAAACGGACGTTTACCAAATATCGTGCGATGGCCTAACGATCGTTATTTATAGGAGAGTCCATGGACAAATCAGATGGCCAAGCCGGTGTGGCCCTCGTCATCGGCGCCGGCGACGCGACCGGCAGCGCGATCGCCGCGCGGTTCGCCCGAGAGGGCTATGTGGCGTGTCTCACACGGCGCTCGGCGGACAAGCTCGAACCCGCGCTGGAAAAGATCCGTGCCGCCGGCGGCCAGGCTTTCGGCTACGGCAGCGACGCGCGCAAGGAAGAGGATGTCGTCGCGCTGATCGAGCAGGTCGAAAAGGAACGCGGGCCCATCGAGGTGCTCGTCTTCAACATCGGCGCCAACGTGCCCTCGAGCATCCTCGAGGAAACCGGGCGCAAGTACTTCAAGATCTGGGAGATGGCCACGTTGAGCGGCTTTTTGAACGCGCGCGAAGTAGCCCGCCGGATGGTGGCGCGCGGGCGCGGCACGATCCTCTTCACCGGGGCGACCGCAGGTCTTCGCGGATCCGCGAACTTCGCCGCCTTTGCGGGTGCGAAGCACGCGCTGCGCGCACTCGCGCAAAGCATGGCACGCGAGCTCGGCCCCAAGGGCATCCACGTGGCGCACATCGTGGTTGACGGCGCGATCGACACGGAGTTCATCCGCAGCAACTTTCCCGACCGCTACGCGCTCAAGAAGCAGGACGGCATCCTGAACCCCGAGCACATTGCCGAGAACTACTGGTACCTGCACACGCAGCCGCGCGACGCGTGGACCTTCGAGATGGACCTGCGCCCCTACATGGAAACCTGGTAACCGCAAACATGAAGACTCGCATCACTGAACTGTTCGGCATCCGCCACCCCATCATCCAGGGCGGCATGCACTACGTCGGCTTCGCGCAGCTCGCCTCGGCCGTGTCCAACGCGGGCGGCCTGGGGCTGATCACCGGCCTCACGCAAAAGACGCCCGAGTTGCTGGCTGCGGAAATCCGCCGCTGCCGCGAGATGACCGACCAGCCCTTCGGCGTGAACCTCACGTTCCTGCCCACCTTCACGTCACCGCCTTATCCCGAATACATCGCCGCGATCGCCGAAGGCGGTGTGCGCATCGTGGAGACGGCCGGACGCAGCCCCGAGGCGTACATGCCGGCGCTGAAAAAGGCGGGCATCAAGGTGATCCACAAGTGCACCTCGGTGCGCCACGCGCTGAAGGCCGAAGCCATCGGCTGCGATGCCGTCAGCGTGGACGGCTTCGAGTGCGGTGGCCATCCCGGCGAGGACGACATGCCCAACATGATCTTGCTGCCGCGCGCAGCGGAGGAGCTGAAGATCCCCTTCGTGGCCTCCGGCGGCATGGCGGACGCGCGCAGCCTGGTGGCCGCGCTCGCGCTGGGCGCCGACGGCATGAACATGGGTACGCGCTTCGTGGCCACCCAGGAAGCGCCGGTGCACCAGAACGTCAAGGACGCCATCGTCGCGGCCACGGAACTCGACACGCGCCTTGTGATGCGCAGCCTTCGCAACACCGAGCGCGTGCTGCGCAATTCCGCGGTCGATCGCCTGATCGAAATCGAAAGGAAAAAGGGCGCCGACCTGAAGATCGACGACATCATCGAGCAGGTGGCGGGCGTGTATCCGCGCGTGATGGTCGAAGGCGAAATGGATGCGGGCGCCTGGAGCTGCGGCATGGTGGTCGGCCTGATCCACGACGTTCCCACCGTGCGCGAGCTGATCGAGCGCATCATGGAAGAAGCGCAGGAGCTGATCACGCGAAGGCTCGAACGCATGCTCGCCGGCGCGCCTGCGTAGGTGAAACGAACGCAATTGCGTGATCGCGCTCAGTCGATCAGCGCGCCGTTCTCATGAAAGGGGTAGGGCCCGGGGAAGTCGCCGATCGCTGCCAGATGCGTGACCACCGGCCCTTCGGCGTCCCACACATGAACGCGAAAGCCCGGCGGCTCCAGCGTCCACATCGACGGCGCATCGGGCGACAGATCGAGACACACCTGGTGCGCGGGCGACGGACTGGTCGATGCGATCGTGCCGCCGAAGCGCGCATCGATGGCGCGATGCAGGTGACCGCAGATCACGCGCTGTACATGATCGTGTTTCGCAAGCAGCGCAGCCAGTTCGTCGCTGCCGCTTTGCAGGCCGATCTTGTCCATGTGGCCGATGAACGTCTTGAACGGCGGGTGGTGCATCGCCACGATCACGCGCATGCCGCGGCTGCGCTGCAGCTCTTGCGCGAGCCACGCCAGGCGGCGTTCGCACAACATGCCCTCGCTGCGGCCGGGCACGCTGGTGTCCAGCGCCAGCAGGCGCACGCCCTCGATGTCCACCGTGTACTGCAGGAATTCGCCGGTGCCCAGATAGGTGTGGCCCGGAAAGCTGCGGCGCAGCGCGTCGCGATCGTCGTGATTGCCGGGCATGAGGTACACGGGGATCTTCAGCGGCTCGAGCAGCTCGGCAAGATGCGCGTATTCCGTGGGGCGTCCGAAGTCGACCAGGTCGCCGGTCATCACGACAGCCGCCGGCGGCTGTTTCATTCGCAGGATGGACTTCACTGCTTCGCGCAGGTAGGGCGCGGTGTCGATGCGTCCATACGCGAGCTTGCCCGGCTCACGGATGTGCGTGTCGGTGAGTTGAACAAGCAAGGTCGTCATGCCGCAACCTCCGTGCAGGGCATGAGCCGCTGCGGCTCGATCCAGATGCCGACGTGGTCTCCCGCGCGGATGGGGCTGTCGCGTTCCACTTCGGCCATCAGCATCGGCTGGCTTTCGGCACGCAGCCGCAGCTGCACTTTCTCGCCGAGGAAGACGCGCTGTTCGACCAGCGCCGTGCCCCAGCCCGATTGCGGCTCGCCCAGCCGGATGTCTTCGGGACGCACCAGCAGCGAGGCATGCGTTGCCCACTCGGCCGGGCAACGCAGCGTCGCACCGCCAAGCCTGAGCAGGCCCTCGGCGATGGCATCCGGTTCGCGCTTGAGCACGTTCACGCGTCCGAGGAATTCGGCGACGAAGGGATGCTCGGGCCGGCGGTACAGCGTCTCTCCGTCGCCCACCTGCACGATGCGGCCCGCCTTCATCACTGCGAGCCGGTCGGCGATCGCCAGCGCCTCCTGCTGGTCGTGCGTGACGTGCACGGCCGTGATGTGCAGGCGCCGCAACAGCTCGGCAAGCTCTTCGCGCAGCTGCTCCTTCAGCTTCGCATCCAGCGCGGCCAGCGGCTCGTCCAGCAGCAGCACACGCGGGCGCGCGGCCACCGCGCGCGCCAGGGCTACGCGCTGGCGCTGGCCACCGGAGAGTTCCGCGGGCCGCTTGTGCTCCAGCCCATTGAGGCGCACGAGATCCACCAGCTCGCCCACTGCGCGCTTGCGCTGCGCCTCGTCGACGCCGCGGATGCGCAGCCCATAGCCGATGTTGGCCTGCACGGTCATCTGCGGGAAAAGCGCGTAGGTCTGGAACACCATGCCGACCTGGCGCGTTTCGATCGGCCGGTAGGTCACGTCCTGGTCGCCGAACAGGATCTGGCTGCCGTCGTCGGGCGACTCCAGCCCCGCGATCAGGCGCAGCAGCGTCGTCTTGCCGCATCCCGACGGGCCGAGCAGCGCGATCACTTCGCCGGGCTCGACGGTGAGCGTCGTCGGGTACAGGCCGCGCGTGCCGTCGGCATAGGTCTTGGCGCAATCGACGATGTCGACGCGAATGCGTTCGAGCTCCATGGTCATGTCCCGTAGCGTTGTTGTATCACCTGGGCCAGGTACTGCAAGCCCCACAGCACCGGCAGGATGACGATGAAAAAGACGAGCGTGTACGCCGAGCCGATCTCCAGCCGCATCGAGGCATAGCTGTCGGCCAGGCCCACCGGCAGCGTGCGAGTCAGCGGCGTGTGCAGCATCCACGTCAGGTTGAACTCGCCCACCGACAGCGTGAACACCATCAGGCAGCCGGCCACGATCGCGGGCAGCACCGCCGGCACGAGCACGCCCAGGAAGCGCTGGCGAAAATTCGCGCCCAGCGATCGCGCCGCTTCTTCGAGCGTGAGCAGTTCGCTGCGCTGGAACGACGCACTTACTGTGCGCACCATGAACGGCAGCGTGAACACCATGTGGCCCACCAGGATGAAAGCGAAGCTCTGGCGAAACGCCTGCGCGTCGCCGTAGACGAGGATGAGCGCGAGCGCCGTCGCGAGGCCGGGCACGGCGACCGGCAGCGTGATCAGCTGCTCGAACGCGCGCGCCCAGCGCGAGCGGGTGCGCGCCAGCGCATAGGCGCAAGGCACGCCGATCAGCACGTTGCCCGCGACGCAGGCCACCGCAATGACCAGCGAAGCGACGACGGTGCCCCCGTAGTTGTTCCACACCTCCAGCAACCAGCGCAGCGTGAAGCCGCTGCGCACGCCGGTGCTGTAGTTGTTGACGAGCCCGGCGGTGACCGACAGCACCATCGGCGCGAGCATGAACAGCGACACCAGCACGGTGGTCGCCAGCAGGATGGGGGAGGGGCGATGGCCGATGCGCATGGTCAGCCTCCCGCGGACGCGGTACCGCCGAAGCGGCCCGCCAGCGCGAGGACCGCCCAGGTGCACGCGCCCAGCACCACCGACAGCGATGCGGCCAGCGCGAAGTTCGCGTAGTTGGTGAACTCGTTGTAGATCGTGATCGGCAGCACCTCGTAGCGGCTTGCCAGCGTGAAGGCGGTGCCGAAGGCGCCCATCGACGTCGCGAAGAGAATCGCGCCGCACGCCAAGGTGGTCGGCGCGAGTTCATGAAGCCACACGTCGAGCACGACGCGCAGCCGCGACGCGCCGAACGAACGGGCGGCCTCTTCGAGGGCCGGGTCCATCGCCTCGGCCGCCGCCGCGTATGTCGCGATCGCACGCGGCAGCGAGAAATACAAATACGCGAGGAACAGCCCGAGCAGGTTGTAGGCGAACGTGACTCGCCCGAGGCCGAGCGCATCGGACAAATCGGCCACGAGCCCTTGCCGGCCGCCCAGCAGGATGACGAAAAAGCCGATGATCACGCCGGGAAACGACAGCGGCAGCGTGAGCAGCGACATCAGGACGCGCCGGCCCACGAAGCGGTGCCGCGCAAGGAAGATGCCTACCGCCGCGCCCAGCACCAGCGTCGCGAGCGTGACGGCCAGCGAGAGCACCACGGTGTTTGCAAGGCTCGCGAAATAGCGCGGCTGCGTGAAGATGGCGAAGTAGGTGGCCCAGCCTCGCTGCGCCGGCAGCGCGATGAGTCGCACAGCCGGCAGCAGCCAGAAGGCAGCGAAGAACACGGCCGCCGGTGCGGCACACGCGGCCAGCAGCAGGCTGCGTTGCTCGCGGCGGCGACCTGTCATTGCACTTCGCGCAGGTAGCGTTCGGAGAACGCCTTCTGGACATCGGCCATGCGGGCGTAGTCGACCGGCTTGGCGCGCGCGTAGTCGGTGGCGGGCAGGAACCGCGATTCGACGTCCTTGGGCAGCGCGATGGAGCGCACGGGCCGCAGGTACGCATTGGCCCAGATCTGCTGGCCTTCGTCGGACAGCACGAAGTCGAGGACCTTCTTCGCGTTCTCGGGATTGGGACCGTTGGCCACGAGGCTCATCACATACGGGACCGTCACCGTCCCTTCGGCGGGGATGACGAACGCCACGTTGGCCTTGTCCTTGTATTTGGCGCGGTAGGCGTTGAAGTCGTAGTCGAGCAGGATGCCGATCTCGCCGGACAGCACGCGCGCATACGACGTCTGCTTGGTGACGATGGGGTCGTTGTTCTTCAGCGCCTTGAAGTAGTCGATCGCCGGCGCGAAGTTCGCGAGTGTGCCGCCGCGCGCCTGATTCACCGCGATGGCGCCGACGTAGCCGACGAATGCGGAAGCCGGATCGAGATAGCCGACGAGGCCCTTGTACTCGGGCTTGAGCAGGTCGGCCCACGACTTCGGGATCGGCTTGCCGTGCAGCGCATCGACGTTGACCATGAAGCCCAGCGTTCCGGAATGGATGGTGAACCAGTAGCCCTGCGGGTCCTTCAGGCCGTCCGGGATGTCGGCCCAGTGCGCGGGCTTGTACGGCGCAACGACGCCTTCCTTGTGCGCCTGGATGGCGAAGGTGACGCCCAGGTAGGTGACGTCGGCGACCGGATTGGATTTTTCGGCGACGAGCTGGGCCAGTGCCTGCCCCGAGTTCTTGTTGTCGGGCGGCACCGTGATGCCCGTCTTTGCCTTGATGGCGCGCAATTGCGAGCCCCAGTCGGCCCATTCGGGCGGGCAGTTGTAGCAGATGGCGTTCTGCGCGAAGGCGGCCCCGCCCATGAGGGCTGCGGCCGCCGCAATGACCTGCGCGATGCGCCGGGCGATATGCGTCATGTTCGTCTCCTGGAAGCTCGTGTGGCGCGCTGTGGCTGGCTGGCAGTCTCCGGGGGCGCAGCGCAGGATTCGCCTTCCCGGAAACCGTATTCGAGGGTGACACTGGAGTGCGGCGTGAGCGCCTCGCCGGCGGCGAGCGCCTGCACGATCAGCTGCACGCTGCGGCTGCCGAGTGCATCGTTCGGCTGGGTCACCGTGCTGAGCATCGGCGTCAGGTCCTCGCCGAGCGCGATGCCGTCGAAGCCCGTCACGGTCAGGTCCCCGGGCACGTTCAATCCGCTGAGATGGGCCGCGCGGACGCAGCGGATCGCGAGCAGGTCGTTCGAGCAGACCATCGCGGTGGGCCGGCCCGGCCCCGCCAGGATCTTCGCGAGGTGATCGACGCCGGACTCCACGAAGGGAACTTCGATGAGCCGGGTGCCGCGCAAGCGCGCGGCGCGCATGCCGGCGAGGTAGCCGCGGTAGCGCTGTTGCGCGCGGTCCGAGTTGGCGAGCACGCCGCTGACCATCGCGATGTCGCGGTGCCCCATCATCGCGAGCGTGCCCACCAGTTCGGCGACGGCGCTTTCGCCGTCGATGGAAACGCAGGGATGATCCGGGTGGCGGTTGTAGACGAGCACGTAGGGCAGCTTGCGCTGCACGACCCGGCGCAAGCCGGTCGACGTCGCGGGGTCGGCGAGCACCAGGATCAGGCCGTCCACGTTGGCGGCGGCGAGCACGCTGACGCAATGGTCCTCGGTTTCGCGCACGTACTCGGACGTGAGGGGCAGGATCGAGTAGCCGGCCGCCGTCGCTGCCTGGGCGATGCCTTGCAGGCATTCCGCAAAGACGGGGTTGAGCAAGGTGGGCAGAACCACGCCGAGCACCCGGCTGCGCTGCGTGCGCAGCGTGCGCGCGTTCGCGTTGGGCACGTAGCCGACCTCGTGGGCCACGCGCTGCACGAGCTGCCTGGTCTGCGGCAGCACCACGTCCGGCGTGTTGAACACGCGCGACACCGTCGCGATCGACACGCCGGCGCGGCGGGCGACCTCGTGGACGTTGGGAGCCGATGACATCGATGTAAACGTTTTCTGAAAAGGATTACATCGCGCAGCGATCGAGGCTGTCAATTCCCGTGAGGCCGGGATTTCCCTAGGGAGCTTGCCCTCAGCCGATCGTCATCAGGCTCGCGTTGCCACCGGCAGCAGCCGTGTTGACGCTGAGCGCACGCTCAACCACAAGCCGTTCGAGCGGCACATCGACATCCGACGGCGCAAGCCGCTCGACGCACATCACCGGCCCTTTTCTTTCGGCCAGCTTCGCCTGCAAAACCGCGAGGTCGGCGATCGAGCCATGGAAGAGCACCGACTCGAAGTGCACTTCATCGGCAAAGCAATCGCGCGCCAGCACGATGCCGGCCCGCGCATCGGATGGAAGTCGGTCGTAGTGCCGCTTCGCTTCGAGCGGCCAGATCGCGTGCGCGCCCATGCGCCGTACGGCCGAGAGTTGCACCAGGCGGTCCGCATCCGTCGACGCCAGGCACAGCACTGCTGAACGCGGAGCGAGCATGTACACGTTGCGCTCGCCGGTGGGCCCGGCCAGCTCCCTCGGCTTTCCGAGCGGCGAGCCGTCAGTGATTCCGGTCGCACGCGCGAGGACGTCATCCGGCCTTCGCGCGAGCAAGCGGTAAAGGTACAAAGGGCCGCCGGCCTTCGGCCCTGTGCCCGACAGGCCCTCGCCGCCGAACGGCTGCACGCCCACCACGGCGCCGACCATATTGCGGTTCACGTAAACGTTGCCCGCGCGCGCCGAAGCGACGACGCGCTCAATCGTCTCGTCGATGCGCGTGTGCAAGCCCATCGTGAGGCCGTAGCCCGTGCCGTTGATCTGGCCGAGCAAGCCGTCGAGGTCCTCGCGCCGGTAGCGCACAAAGTGCAGCACGGGGCCGAACACCTCGCGCTCGAGTTCGCCGATGCTGTCGATCTCGATCACCGTCGGCAGCACGAACGTGCCAAGCTCGGGCGGTAAATCGGCTCGGCCCGCAACCTGGTGCACACGCCGGCCTTTCGCGCGCATCGCATTCACGTGATCGTCGATGTTGCGCTTGGCTTCGGCGTCGATCACAGGGCCGACATCGGTTGCAAGGCGCGTGGGTGAACCGATGCGCAATTCGGCCATCGCGCCCAGCAGCATCTTGAGGATGCGGTCGGCTGCGTCCTCCTGCACGCAAAGCACGCGCAGCGCCGAGCACCGCTGGCCCGCGCTGTCGAAAGCCGACACCAACACGTCGCCGACGACTTGCTCCGCGAGTGCGGACGAGTCCACGATCATCGCGTTTTGCCCGCCGGTCTCGGCGATGAGCGGGATCGCGCGGCCTGTGGAAGTCACGCGGCCCGCGACTGCGCGTTGCAAGACTCGCGCAACTTCCGTCGACCCGGTGAACAGCACGCCTTGGACGCGCGCATCGGCAACCAGTGCTGCACCGATCACCGAGCCTTCGCCCGGCAGCAGTTGCACTGCGTATCTCGGGATTCCTGCAGCCCACAAAAGACGCACCGCCTCGGCAGCAATCAGCGGCGTCTGCTCCGCAGGCTTCGCAAGCACTACGTTGCCTGCAGCGAGAGCCGCCGAAACTTGCCCGAGAAAAATCGCAAGCGGGAAATTCCACGGGCTGATGCACACCACCGGGCCGAGCGGCACGTGCGTTGCGTTGTCGAATCCGCTTTGCACTTCGTGCGCGTAGTAGCGCAGGAAGTCCACGGCTTCGCGAACTTCGGAAATTGCGTTGCTCGCCGTCTTTCCCGCTTCGCGAATCAGCACCGACATCATTCGCGGCGTGTCTTTCTCCAGCCGATCCGCGGCCGCGCGAAGAAGGCGCGCACGTTCGGGTGCGGCTGTCGCCGCCCAGTCGCCCGCTCTGTCGTGCGCAGCGCGAAGCGCCGCGTCGACGTGCGACACATCTGCATTCGCCACCTGCCCAAGCTCGTCGGACCGATCCGCGGGATTGAACACGGGCTGGTAAACCTGCTCCTCGATGTCGAACGCAAGCAGCGGCTCGGCGCGCCACTTTTCACCCGCTGCGGCATTCATCGCATGCGCGAGATCGCGCAGTTGCGATTCGTTGGTGAGGTCGATGCCGCGCGAGTTGGTTCGCAGCGCGCCGTAGATGTCGCGCGGCAAGGGGATGGCCGGGTGAGGCAGGCCGAGCTGGCCTTCGCGATTCGCGAGTTCTTCGATGATGCCGACCGGGTCCCGCACCAGGTCCGCGATCGGCAGGCTCTGATCCGCGATCTGGTTGACGAACGACGTGTTCGCGCCGTTCTCGAGCAGGCGGCGCACGAGGTATGCGAGCAAGGTCTCGTGCGTTCCGACAGGCGCGTAGATGCGGCACGGACGTCCCAGCTTGCCGTCTGAAGCTTTGCCTACCACTTGCTCGTAAAGCGGCTCGCCCATGCCATGAAGGCATTGGAATTCGTATTGTCCCGGCTGCCACGATTGCGGATCGGCGAGCTCGTAAATCGCGGCGAGCGTGTGCGCGTTGTGCGTGGCGAACTGCGGGTAAACCTCCGCGGGCGCGGCGAGCAGCTTGCGCGCGCACGCGATGTACGACGCATCCGTGTAGGGCTTGCGCGTGTAGACGGGATAGCCGTCATGTCCGTCCACCTGCGCGCGCTTGATTTCGGAATCCCAGTACGCGCCCTTGACCAGGCGAATCATCAGCCTTCGTTTCGCGCGGCGTGCGAGATCGATCACGTAGTCGATCACGAAGGGGCATCGCTTCTGATACGCCTGTACGACGAAGCCCAGGCCGCTCCATCCCTCGAGTTGCGGCTCGAAGGCCAGCATCTCGAGCAGGTCGAGCGAGATCTCCAGCCGATCGGCCTCCTCGGCATCGATGTTCAGGCCGATGTCGTATCGCTTCGCGAGAAGACTCAGTTGCACGAGCGCGGGATAAAGCTCATTCATCACGCGGTCCGCCTGCGCGCGGCTGTACCTCGGGTGCAAGGCGGAGAGCTTGATGGAGATGCCGGGGCC
>DATJJL010000314.1:0-10881 GCA_035492155.1 Ramlibacter sp.
GCCGTCGGCCATCTCGATCGCGGGCGCGAGCACTTCGGCGAGGCTCAATTTCCCGTACTCGGCGAGCATCACCATGATGCCGCCCGGTGTGCCGGGCGTAACGGCGGCGAGCGGGCCGAACTCCGGCGGATATTCGTAGCCTTTGCTCTTGAAGAATTCCGGCGTTGCGCCCGTCGGCGCGGCGCCGAGCGCGTTGACGCCGATGACCTTGCCGGTGTGCGGGTTGTAGATGAGCGCCTGCGTCTCGCCGCCCCAGCTGAGCGTGTCCCACATCGTGGAAGTTGCAGCGATCATCGCGCAGGCGGCGTCGACGGCGTTGCCGCCTTTGATGAACGTGGCGGCGCCGGCAGTCGCGGCGAGAGGCTTGCCGGTGACGGCGACCCAGTTCTGGCCGTGGAGCGGAGGCTTGACGGTTTTGGCATCGGCGACGGCGCAAGTGAGCGCAAGAGTCGCGGCCAGGACTGCGGTACGGATGAAGGTGTTCATGGGGCGACTTTACGCGTTTCGGGCGGGCATCTCAGCTAGCATGTAAGAAGGAGAGCCGGGCTGCAGCCCGACCTACAGCACGCGAACAGGTCAAGAATTGAAAATTCTGGGGAAGCAATGAGCGAAGTCATCCTGCATCACTACCCGATGTCGCCGTATGCGGAGAAGGCGCGCAAGGCGCTCGGCATCAAGAAGCTGGCGTGGCGGTCGGTGACCATTCCCGTGATCATGCCGAAGCCGGATCTGATGCCGCTGACGGGCGGCTATCGCAAGACGCCGGTGATGCAGATCGGTGCCGACATTTACTGCGACACGCAGCTGAT
This sequence comes from Ramlibacter sp., assembly GCA_035492155.1. GTDB lineage: Bacteria > Pseudomonadota > Gammaproteobacteria > Burkholderiales > Burkholderiaceae_C > Ramlibacter. Next base: position 810 of record DATJJL010000314.1, read on the forward strand.
CCTGCGCGAGCTGGAGCGCCGCTTTCCCGAGCCGAGCCTGTACAAGGGCTCGGACGCGGGCACTGTGAATGCGCTGTCCTTCTATCTCGATCGCACGTTGTTCTCGCCGGTCGTCGGCCTGGCATTCGGCTTGGGCGAGCGCACGCTGCCGCCAGGTTTTGCGGAGGATCGCGCGAAGTTCTCGGGACGCGAGCTCGACATGGAACGATTGAAGAAAGCAGTACCGATGCTCGTCGATCAGCTGCGACCGCAGTTCGCGTGGCTCGAAGCGATGCTCGTCGACGGTCGCGCGTTCCTGTGCGGCGAGCATCCGACGTCGGTCGATTGCTCGGCGCATCACTTGTGCTGGTTCATCACGACCAACGTGAGCGCCAACACGCCGCCGCTCGGTGAGTTGCCGAAACTGCGCGCGTGGATGCAACGCATGGAGCGCGTCGGGCATGGCACGCCGACAGAGATGAGCTCGCAGGACGCGCTGGCGGTTGCGAAGGCAGCGACGCCGCAGATCGAAGAGCATGGCGATGCGAACGATTCATATGGACGCAAGCTCGGCATGCGAGTGCAGGTCACGCCTGACGACAGCGGGCGCGATCCGGTGGTGGGAGAGCTGGCGTCGTTGACGACTTATGAAGTCGTGATCAAGCGGAGCGATCCGCAGGTCGGCGACGTGGCGGTGCATTTCCCGAGGGCCGGCTTCATCATCCAGCCGGCCCCATAAGGAAGTCGGGCTAAAGCCCGACCTACAGCCTACTCTTTCGACACCTGCTCAAGGGCCGTCTTCCGGGCCGCCTCGAACTCATCGCCCGGCACCCACGTCGGGCCGTGCGCCGCGTTCGCGACGTTCACGCCGACGTAGAACCCGAGCTGCGCGTCTTCGATCATGCCGTCGTAGTTCCAGCTGTCCTGGATCTCGTCCGACGGCTGGTGATAGTGCTTCTCTTCATACTCCTCGTGCACCTGCTTGCCCCACTCCGGCGGCTTGCCGACGAACTCGGTGCCGGCATCGAGATACAGCGCGGGCACACCGATCTTCGCGAAGCTGAACTGGTCGGAGCGATAGAAGAAACCGCGGTCCGGGAACTGATCCGGCACGACGTGACGATCCTGCAGCTTGGCGATCTCGTCGACGTACTCGTCGATGGTCGACTTGCCCTTGCCGACGAAGATGATGTCCTTGGTGCGGCCCCAGATGTTGCCGCCGTCGTAGTTGATGTTCGCGGCGATCTTGCCCGGCTGGATCGTCGGATGCTGGGCGTAATACTTCGAGCCGAGCAAGCCCTGCTCTTCGGCCGCGACCAGCAGCAGCATGATCGAGCGCTTCGGCGGTGTCGGCAGCGCACGGTACGCTTTGCCGATCGCGAGCAGCTGCGCCACGCCTGAAGCGTTGTCCATCGCGCCGTTGTAGATCTTGTCGCCCTTCGCATCCGGCTCGCCGACGCCGAGATGATCGTGATGCGCGCTGTAGATCACGTACTCGTCCGCGAGCTTCGGATCGCTCCCTTTGAGCATGCCGTAGACGTTCGCGGTCTGCGACTTGTTGAGCTTGTTCTTGAAGTCCATCGAAGTGGTGACGCCGAGCGGCACCGGCTGGAAGTCCTTCGACTTCGCCGACTCGATCAGTTTGTCGAGATCCTGGCCCGCGAGCTTCACGAGCTGGCGCGACGCGTCTTCCGTCATCCACGCTTTCACCTGGATGCGCGGCTCGCTTTCGGCAGGCGTTTCGACTTGCTCGCCGCTCCACGAAGTCTGCACGACCTGGAACGGATAGCCCGCTGACGGCGTCGTGTGCACGATGATCGCGCCCGCGGCGCCCTGGCGCGCGGCACTCTCATACTTATAGACCCAGCGGCCGTAGTAGAGCCGCGTGTTGCCGGCAAACAGATTCGGATCCCAATCCGGATCGTTGTTCAGCATCAGCAGCACTTTGCCTTTCAGGTCCTGGCCCTTGAAGTCGTCCCAGCCGTACTCCGGCGCCTGAATGCCGTAGCCGACGAACACGACTTCGGCGTTCTTGATCGAGCCCGTCTCGGTCTGCACGCCGCTGCCGGCGATGTACTGATCCCACCACTTGAAGGACGCCTTCTTGCCGCCCTTGCTGAAGCTCCACTGCTTCGGCATTTCGGCGGTGATGCCGACGACGTTGAATGTTTGCTGCCAGGTGCTGTCCGGACCGCCGGCCACGAAGCCGATGTCCTGCAATTGCTCGACGATGTACTGGCGCGCCTTGGTGTCGCCTGGAGTCGCCGGGCCGCGGCCTTCAAATTCGTCCGAGGAGATTTTGGCAATTTGTGCACGGAGGAAATCCCCCGTGATCTGGCCGGCGGCGGTCTTCATCTCGGCGGAAATGGCGGATTTCGGCTCGGGTGCCGGCGCGGGCTCGTGCTTCTGGCACGCGCTGAGCGCGAGCGCAGACCCTATGAAAAAAGGCAGCAGCGCGCCGGAGCGGCCGCGGCGGGAATCGGTATACATGGGCACTCCCGGATGCGGTGAGAATCGAGGCGCGAAACTGTAGGGCGGGCCTCAGTGCAGCGCAACCGCGGCTTATGTCGCCAAGCGGGCCAGCCGCGTGTGATCCAGGTCCGCGCATCGTCGATGTGCGTGCGCGAAACTGGCCGTGGATCACATCGAGAAACCCCTTTTGCTGCCGATACAGCGAGGGTCGCCTCACGGATTTCGTTGGTATGGATTCCAGTCTCAGCCTGGCGCAACTGCCGCTCATCGTGTGCCTCGCCGTCGCAGTCACGGCGGGCCTGATTGCAGCTATGGGCTATCTGCACCGCCAACGTGTCGCCGCCGATCTCGCCCTGCGTGCCGCGGCGGCTCCCGGCAAGATCATCTACAACGACGCCCCCACCGTTAAGGTCTCGGATTCGCAGCGCGTCGATCGTCGTCGCAAGATCGTGCGACTGGCGGCGGGCGAGCACGTCGATGTTCTCGAAACGCCCGAAGGCATGGATGCGCGTTTTCGCATCACGCTGAAGTCGGTCGTGCGCATGGCGGACTCGGCGCACATCGCGATTGCGTTTGGCGGCACGCGTGTGAGTTGCGGGCCGTTGGTGCAGGAGAAAGGGATCAATGAGTTCATCGTGCCGCGGTCTTTGGGAGACGAGCCGCGCAGCTCGATCGTGTACTTCTACGAGAAAGGCAGCTCGCTGGACTTCATGCGCATCAGGGTGAAGTCGCTGGATGCGGAGGCAGGGACGGCGGAGCTGGACGTGATGCAGGTGTCGGCGCATTGGCCGAAGGCGGAATAGTCAGGCTAAAGCCTGACCCACAGTGTTGCCTGCTCTCTGCCTCTCTATGTGGGTCAGGCTTTAGCCTGACAATCTTCTCTTATATAAGAGCTGCCGCCATGCCCGCGTCAGCTACTCTCCTTCCCCTCTCCTTCTACTCCCGCGAAACGCTCCTCGTCGCGCGCGACCTGCTTGGCCTGCATCTCGTCCGCACCGGCCCGGCCGGCCGCCAAGTCGGACGCATCGTCGAGACCGAGGCCTACAAAGGCCCCCGTGATCTCGCTGCCCATTCTTCGCGCGGCCGCACCAAGCGCACCGAAGTCATGTTCGGGCCGCCGGGGCATGCCTACGTCTACTTCATCTATGGGTTCTGGAACTGCCTCAACGTCGTGACTGCCGCCGAGGGCGTCCCGCACGCGGTGCTGATCCGCGCGCTGGAGCCGGTCGCGGGCATCGACGGCACGACCCATGGGCCGGGGCTGCTCTGCCGCGCCATGCATATAGATAGAGAGCTCAACGCCAGCGACTTGCGGCGGGAGCCACTCTGGATCGAGCGACCGGCCTCCTACCTCCGGCCGCGGGTGGCACGCAGTGCACGAATCGGCGTGGACTATGCCGGGGACTGGGCGCTCAAGCCCTGGCGGTTCTTCGATCGGGATTCTCCGTACGTGAGCACGGTGAGCGCAGCGCAGCGCAAGAAGGCACTGAAAACCGGCGGTTAGGTTTAGAATCCGCGCCCCATGCAGCTTCCTGCCCGCGAACTCTTCTCCTATCGCAAGTACTGGGCGTCCCGGTTCGGGACCGCCCCGTTCCTGCCGATGTCGCGCGAGGAAATGGAGGCGCTCGGCTGGGACAGCTGCGACATCATCATCGTGACCGGCGATGCGTACGTCGATCACCCGAGCTTCGGCATGGCGATCGTCGGGCGCGTCCTGGAAGCGCAGGGCTTCCGCGTCGGCATCATCGCGCAGCCGGACTGGCGCTCGGCGAAAGACTTCGAGCGGCTCGGCAAGCCGAATCTGTTCTTCGGCATCACCGCCGGGAACATGGATTCGATGGTCAACCGCTATACGTCGGACCGCCGCATTCGCAGCGACGACGCGTACACGCCGGACGGCGCTGGCGGCCAGCGGCCGGATCGTTCGGTGATCGTGTACGCGCAACGTGCGCGCGAAGCATTCCCCGATGCGCCCGTGGTGATCGGCGGCATCGAAGCGAGTCTGCGTCGCATCGCGCACTTCGACTATTGGTCGGAGAAGGTGCGTCGCTCGATCCTGCTGGATGCGAAGGCGGACTTGCTCGTGTACGGCAACGGCGAGCGGCAGATCGTCGAGATCGCGCATCGTCTGGCGAAAGGCGAGAGCATCGACGCGATCAACGATCTGCGCGGCACGGCGTTCGTGCGGCACGCCACGCCGTCGCAGTGGACGGAAATCGATTCGACGACGATCGACGAGCCCGGCAAGTTGAATCCGCCGATCGATCCGTATGCGATGGAAGGGGCCAAGCCCGCGGCGCAAAAACCTTGCGCGACGCCCGCGACGCCTGATCCGCAAGGGGCGAAGGTCGTGAGGTTCTATCGCCACGTGCCGACTTCGCAGCGCGAACACTCCGTGATTCGCATGCCGGACTTCGACGCGGTGCGCGACGATCCGGTGCTGTACGCGCACGCCTCGCGCATCCTGCATCTGGAATCGAACCCAGGCAACGCGCGAGCACTGGTGCAGCGTCACGGCGACGTCGACGTGTGGCTGAATCCGCCGCCGCTGCCGCTCTCGACCAAAGAGATGGATGCGATTTACGAGCTGCCGTATCGGCGCGTGCCGCATCCGTTCTACGGCACCGCGAAGATTCCCGCGTACCAGATGATCCGTTTCTCGATCGCGATCCAGCGCGGATGTTTCGGCGGCTGCACGTTCTGCTCGATCACCGAGCACGAGGGCCGCATCATTCAGAGCCGCTCGGAAGATTCGATCATCAAGGAGATCGAGAACGTCCGCGACACGGTGCCCGGCTTCACTGGCGTGATCTCCGATCTCGGCGGGCCGACGGCGAACATGTATCGCCTCGCGTGCAAGTCGCGTGAGATCGAATCGGCGTGCCGCCGCCCATCGTGCGTGTATCCGGGCATCTGCCCGAATCTCAACACCGATCACATGCCGCTGATCAAACTGTATCGGCGCGCGCGCACGCTGCCCGGCATTCGCAAAGTGCTGATCGGCTCCGGCGTGCGCTACGACCTCGCGGTCGAATCGCCGGAGTATGTGAAGGAGCTGGTCCAGCACCACGTCGGCGGCTATCTGAAGATCGCACCCGAGGCGATCGGCGAAGGCCCGCTGTCGAAGATGATGAAGCCCGGCGTCGGCACGTACTACCGCTTCAAGGAGCTGTTCGAGAAGTACTCGAAGGAAGCGGGCAAGGAGCAGTACCTGATCCCCTACTTCATCGCCGCGCATCCGGGCACGACCGACGAGGACATGCTCGAGCTGGCGTTGTGGCTGAAGAAGAACGGCTACCGCGCCGACCAGGTGCAGGCGTTCCTGCCGTCACCGATGGCGACTGCGACGGCGATGTGGCACTCGGGCAAGAACCCGCTGCGCAAAGTCACGCACACGAGCGACGGCGTGCACATCCCGAAGGGCTTGAAGGTGCGCCGGCTGCACAAGGCATTCCTGCGCTGGCACGACGCGAACAACTGGCCAATGTTGCGAGAAGCGCTGCGTCGGATGGGCCGCGCGGATCTGATCGGTCCGGGCAAGCATCATCTGATCCCGGCGTGGCAGCCGATGGGTACGGGTACGGCACCGGAAGGGAAGCGCAAAGCGCAGCCGATCCGCACCCAGCACACCGGATTGAAAGGCGTGAAGCTGCCCCAGAAGATGAAGAGCGCCAAGAAGAAAAACCGGCCCTAAAAAAAAGGCCCGCCGAAGCGGGCCAGTCAGGGGGTCAGGGGAAACAGCGGAGAAAATCAGAACGAGTGGGCTAACTGCACACCACCCCAGAACACTTCGCGATCGGCATTGCCTTCGCTCAGTTCGGCGGTCTCGTAATGCAGCGCATAGCTCAACTCCGTATTCGGGAACAGCTGGGTCATCACGCCGACCCAGGCCTGGACAACGATCGGCTCGATCTCGTCGTACGAGTAGCGCACGTCGCTGCTGCGGAACTGGCCCTGCAGGAACGCGTTGTACGCCACCGCTTTCACACGAGCACCAGCGAAGAAGTACATCTCGCGCTGCTGGCCGAGCGATTCGGTCGGCGTCGGTGCCGCGACGTAGTCAGTCAGCTCCGGCGCGAAGCTCCACCACGGCGTATCGAAGCGACCGACGCGTACCGTCACAGAGGCGCTGGCATGCGTGAGATAACCAACGCTGCCTTCGACCGTCGTCTTCACGTCGATGTGGCCGGTCGGATCTGCGTACACCAGGTTGTGCCGCGCGAGCATGTAGCGCGCAGTCGGCTCGCCGCCGTTCGAAATCTGATGGTCGTAGCCTTTCGGAGCCTCGGAGCCCACAGCGCTGTGGATTACATCCGTCGCGCTCTTCGAAAGCTGCAACCCGAGCACGCCCACGGTGAGGCTGCTCGACCACGCAGCGCGGTCATCCGCGTCGATGCGCACTCGTCCATTCGAGGCAAACAGCAGGCTCGCGTAAGGCCGATCGGCCTGCTGCGCCTCGGCGGTAACTATGTCGGTCGGCGTGAATGCGATCAGGCCGATCTGCCGCGCGTGACGCACGCTCGCGGCGGGTGAACCTTCGAACAGCCCGTCGATGCTCCTGAGCACCGGATCGAGCGACAGGAAACCATCGCGAGCAGCAGTGCCGGACAGGGTGAGTGCCACGCCGCCGGTGTAGTCACGATCGAGGTTTTTGACCGCGAACAGATCGTTGTCGATATGCAGACGCACGCCGCTGACTTCACGCTCCGGCGACCACGTGCGCCAGGCATCGTCCTGCGCGCTCGCGTGCGAGATGGGCAGGATCAGCGCCGCGGCGAGCACGGCGAGGGCAACGAGTGTTATGTTTTTCGCGGACTCCATGACTCAGTACTCTTCGAACTAACTGCCAGATCACTCTCTTCGTTGGTCGCTACTTTCTGCGCATCGCCTTTCCGGATAAACGCGGCGTCGGGAATGACATTCATGACCGCCGCGTGTGGAATCGTCGTGCTGCTTACGCAGGACCCGTTCCGCCGGATGCGCATGCCGGTGAATGCAAGTCTTCAACCGGTGAATACGCGTCACATCTAACCTTGTGACGCAGATTAAGACCGTCGCGTGAGAGAACAGTCGTGCGAGGCGTGAAGGCGGCGTGAAAAAAAGCGCCGTCTGCATCCTGATGACGCGGCAACGGGCCAGGAAGTGACAGGGTTTAGGGCGACCGGGCTAAAACGGAATGAAGAGGAATGAAGACCTGCCCTTTCGTTCTATTCAGCAGCTTTGGCCAGCTCCCACTGCACCAGCGGTAGTCCGCGCCGGACGTAGAGTCCGAAGCCGGCATGCCGGAAGTGACGCCCGAGCCGCTTGCGATACCAGTCCGTTGTGCGCAGGTGAATGTCGTCGTCGCTGCAGGATTGATCTGCGTTGCGCCGCCAGTCTTCGCGTGTCGGCACGTGCAGGAACAGCGCGCCACGGCATAGCCGACCGAGATTTGCGATCGCGCGCGCGGCCTGTGCGTCAGTCAGGTACTGCAGCACGTCGTAACAAATCACGAGGTCGAAGCGCGCGCGCGTGCGATACGAAGCAATCGATGCTTGTGACCAGCCGAAGCGCTCGCATATGTGGCTGCTGACTTCGATGCCGGTGTACTTCGCGCGCGGGAACGCGCGCAGCAACGGTCGACGCATCCAGCCGAGGCCACATCCGGCGTCCAGGATGGTGCGCACCGGGAGCTCTAGGTTCTCGACGAGGGCCGCGACGGTGCGTGCACGCGCAGCGGTCTCCGCACGAGTCGTGACTTTGGTGCGGGGGTCGAAGTAGAAGCGGCGGTAGAAGGCGGCGTCGAAGGCGTTGCGTGGCATGGAAGCGATAGTGTCAGGCTAAAGCCTGACCCACAAAGGTCGGTTCTTGACTCTGGCAGCGCAGTCCCCACCTAACCCGCCATGTCCCATACGGATCCCTTCCATGGCCATTCGTAATCCACCCGCATGGATGTGGGCCGAAGCGTGCGAAATGCTGGAGCAGGCGCAACGGCTGCAACGGCAATTCTTCCGCTTCGGCCGCGCTGTCGAGGCTCAACCGCGCTGGGAACCCCCCGTAGACATCGTGGCTTATGGGGATGAGGTTCAGGTGACGGTGGCCTTGCCCGGCGTGGCGCAGGAGCACGTCGAGGTCCATGCGGAGGGCGGCGTGATCGTGGTCACAGCCGCCCGTGCGCTGCCTGTGCAACGGCACACGACCGCGCTGCATCGGTTGGAGATTCCCTATGGGCGCTTCGAGCGGCGCTTCGCGCTGCCGGCGGGGCACTACGAGCTGACGGAAAGAAGTTACACGAACGGATGCCTGGTCCTGCGCTTCATCCAGCGCTAGTCGCGGAGCTGCAATGAACGATACCGAACCCAAAGACGACGTCACCACCAAGCCCGAGGTCACCATTTCGGACGACGTGCTCATCATCGTGCCGGTGCGCAACCTGGTGCTGTTCCCCGGCACCGTCGTGCCGGTCGCGATCAATCGCGAGCGCTCGCTGGCTGCGGCGCAGGAAGCCGTGCGCGCCGAGCGCAAGGTCGGATTCGTGTTACAGCACGATCCGGACCTGCAGTCGCCGACCGGCCGCGACCTCTATAAGGTCGGAACGGTCGCCAGCATCGTGCGCTATGTCACCGGCCAGGACGGCACGCATCACCTCGTCGTACAGGGTGAGCGTCGCTTCCGCGTGCTCGATTGGCAGAACGGTCTGCCCTTCATGGTCGCGCGCGTCGAATACCTGACCGAAAGCTCGACGACCCCGGACATCGAGGCGCGCGCGCTCAACCTGAAGCGTCTCGCCGCCGAAGCGGTTTCGCTGTTGCCGCAGGCACCGGCCGAGCTCGCGAACGCGATCCAGTCAGTGGAGTCGCCCTCCACGCTTGCCGACCTGATCTCCAGCTTCATGGACATCAAGGCGAGCGAGAAGCAGACGCTGCTGGAGAACACCGATCTCAAGGCGCGCCTCGACAGCGTCGCCGAGTTTCTGACCAAGCGCATCGAAGTGCTGAAGATCCAGCGCAAGCTGGAGGAACAGACGCGCGATGCGATCGACGAGCGCCACAAAGAGGCGCTGCTGCGTGAGCAGCTGCACCAGATCCGCAAGGAGCTGGGTGAGGAAGGCGAGGCCGGCGAGGAAGTCGCCGAGTTGCGCAAGGCAGTGGAAGCGGCCGGCATGCCGGAGGAAGCGCTCGAACAGGCGCGCAAGGAGCTCAAGCGCCTGGAGCGCATGTCCGACGCCAGCGCCGAGCACTCGATGCTGCGCACGTGGCTCGATTGGATGCTGCAGTTGCCGTGGTCGAAGCTGGACGACGAGTCCATCGAGATCGACAAGGCACGCCGCGTTCTCGACGAGGATCACTACGGCCTCGACAAGATCAAGCGCCGCATCGTCGAGTACCTCGCCGTGCGCAAACTGAATCCACAAGGGCGCAGCCCGATCCTGTGCTTCGTCGGCCCGCCGGGCGTCGGTAAGACGTCGCTGGGTCAGAGCATCGCGCGCGCGCTCGGAACGAAGTTCGCGCGCGTGAGCCTCGGCGGCGTGCACGATGAAGCGGAAATCCGCGGTCACCGGCGTACCTACATAGGTGCACTGCCGGGCAACATCGTGCAGTCCATTCGCAAGGCCGGCACGCGCAACCCGGTGCTGATGCTC
>DATJJL010000315.1:0-2714 GCA_035492155.1 Ramlibacter sp.
CAGCGGTGCGAGGATTCGCGTTTGTGTCTTCGCCACCGCCCGCTTCATCGCAGCCGCTGCCTTTTCGCCATCGGGCGTGACCCATAGCAACTTCCGGCGCTTGTCCAGCGCGTCGGCCTTGCGGCGCACCCAGCCCTTGCCTTCGAGCCGGCCGATCACCGATCCGAATGTGGCCGCATCGAATGCGACCTTGCCCGCGAGCGTCACCTGGTCCTCGCCCGGGTCCTCGATCAATGCATTGAGGATCGCGAACTGCACGGGCGTCACGCCGAACTCGGCCGTCTCTTCCATGAAGACAGCCACCGAGAGCTGATGCGCGCGGCGGATGAGGTGGCCGGGGGCATGGCGGAAGTCGAAGCTCTTGGGCATGGGGTCGTATCGCTTGCGAATCGGGCAATTGATATGTATTCTTATCAATTCCGCAGACAAACGCAATGGAGCGCCGCATTTCATGGCCGCACCCCTGAACATCCTCGTCGCCGGAGGCGGCATCGGCGGCTTGTGCGCCGCGTATGTGCTCGCGCGCGATGGCCATGGCGTCACCGTGCTGGAGCAGCAGGCAAATTTTGGCGAGATCGGTGCCGGCATCCAGCTCGGGCCGAACATCTTTCGCATGTTCGAGTACCTCGGCCTGACCGAGGCGATCAACGACGTGGCTTTCTTCCCGCCTGCAATGGGCATGAACGACGTGCGCACCGGCGAAGAAGTGGTTCATGTGCCGCTGGGCGATGCGGTGAAGGCGGTGTACGGTTTTCCCTACGGCCTCATCTACCGCGTCGACCTGCACAACGTGCTGCTCGATGCGTGCCGCAAGCTGCCGAACGTGCAGCTGCGCACATCGAGCAAGGTGGAATCGTTCGAGCAGGACGCGAACTCCGTCAGTCTGAAGCTCACCTCGGGCGAAACGCTTCGCGGCGACGTATTGGTCGGCGCGGACGGTTTGTGGAGCCGCATCCGCGAGAGCATCGTCGGCGACGGCAAGCCGCGCGTGTCCGGCCACATCGCGTACCGCGCGGTGCTCAAACGCGAGGACGTGCCCGAGCACTTGTGGAACGACGAGGTGGTGCTCTGGGGCGGCGAGAAGACGCACTTGGTGCACTACCCGCTGCGGCGCGGGGAGCTGTTCAACCTGGTCGCGGTCTTCCATAGCAACAAGTACGACGAGGGCTGGAACACGTTCGGCGACACGGCGGAATTGAACGAGCGATTCGCACATGCCGTGCCGCAAGTGAAGGAGCTGCTCGGCAAGATCGAGACGTGGAAGATGTGGGTGCTGTGCGACCGCGAGCCGGTGAAAAACTGGAGCCGCGGACGAGTCACCTTGCTCGGCGACGCCGCGCACCCAATGCTGCAATACCTCGCGCAAGGTGCAGGCCAGGCGATCGAAGATTCGGTCGTGCTCGGCGAAGCGCTGAAGTCGACGAGCGATGTGGCCGAGGCACTTCGCAAATACCAGCAGGCGCGCTACCTGCGCACGGGTCGCGTGCAGCTCACGGCTCGCTTCTATGGCGACATCTACCATGCAGCAGGCGTCACGCGCGAGCTGCGCAACCTGATGTTCCAAAGCGGCAAGGAGTCCGCAGGATTCGCCGGGTTGAAGTGGATGTACGAAGGCATTGACCCGAAGAGGCTTTTCCGATGACGCAGTACATCCGCGAGCGTCCGCACGAGACGCCCGTCTTCGGCGACTACGACGTCGTCGTGCTTGGCGGCGGGCCCGCGGGCATTGCCGCGGCAGCGAGCGCAGCGCGCGCAGGTTGCACAACGCTGCTCGTCGAACGCTACGGATTTCTCGGCGGCATGGGCACCGCCGCGGGCGTCACGAATTTCTGCGGACTGCATGCGAACGTGCATGGAGAGATCAAGCAAGTGGTGCACGGCGTCGCCCATGACTTGCTCTCGCGCATCGAAGCGCTCGGCGGCCTGAACGCACCGCACATGATCTTCGGCCGCATCGCCGCGCAGGCCTACGACACGGCGGCGTACAAGATCGCTGCGGACGAACTGCTTGCGTCGTCCAAGGTGCAGGTGCTGTTCCACGCCCTCGCCTGTGCCGTCTACAAGGAATCGGGCCGCCGCATCCTCGCGCTGATGCTCGAGACGAAGTCCGGCCGTGTCGCAGTGAGGGGACGGGCATTCATCGATTGTTCGGGCGACGGTGACCTTGCGGCTTTCTCGGGTGCTGCATGGGAGAAAGGCGATTCGCAAGGTCACCTGCTTTACCCTTCGACGATGTTCCGCGTGAATGGAGTCGACCCGCAGCGCGCGGGCGAAGCGTGGAAGACCATTCCGGGACTGATGAAGCAAGCCGAAGCCCAAGGCCGGCACAAGTTTCCGCGCCAGGGCGCGATCGTGCGCCCGCAGAAAAGCGGCATCGAATGGCGCGTGAACATCACGCAGCTTGCGAACGCGCGCGGCTTCGCCATGGACGGCACCGACGCACGCGAGCTGAGCGATGCCGAATCGCTCGGCCGCAAGCAAGTGGCGAGCGTGATGCAGTTCCTGAAGGAAGTGCCCGGCTTCGAGAACTCGTACATCGTCGACATCACGCCGCAGGTGGGCATTCGCGAGACGCGGCGCGCGCACGGCCACTACATGCTCACCGAAAGCGACGTGGTGAACTGCGCCGATTTCGACGACACCATCGGCGTCAATGGTTGGCCGCTGGAGCTGCACGTGCAAGGCGACGTGCAGTGGCGCTGGCCCGCCGAGGG
>DATJJL010000316.1:0-4488 GCA_035492155.1 Ramlibacter sp.
GCCTTACGCGCCTTTCACCCTGGTCGACCAGGCTGTGGAAGCCGCCAAGCGCGACGAACGCACCCGCGCGCAGGCCAACTTCGTCAATGCGTGCCTGCGCCGTTTCCTGCGTGAACGCGATGCGCTCGTCGCCGAGACCGACAGCGACCCGGTCGCGCGCTGGAACCATCCGAGGTGGTGGATCGATCAGCTCAGGCGCGACCATCCGCAGCACTGGGAAGCAATCCTGCAAGCCGACAACGTGCGCGCGCCGATGACCTTGCGCGTGAACTCGCGGGCGGGCACTCGCGATGCATACCTCGCAACGCTTGCGTCGCACGGCATCGAAGCGAAACCGGTCGGCGAGCACGGCGTGATCCTGCACGAGCCGCGCGACGTGCACACGCTGCCCGCTTTCGACGACGGCGCGGTGTCCGTGCAGGATTTCGGCGCGCAGCTTGCTGCACCGCTCGTGATGGAGGCTTCGCCAAAACGGATCCTCGATGCTTGCGCAGCCCCCGGCGGCAAGACGGCGCACATCCTCGAACTCGCAGACCCGAAAGCGGGCGTCGATGTTGTCGCGCTCGACATCTCGCCGCAGCGCTGCGAGCGCATCCGCGAGAACCTCGCACGGATGCACCTGTCGGCGCGTGTGGTGGCGGCCGACGCCGTGCAGCCGCAGCATTGGTGGGACAGCGTGCCCTTCGACGCGATCCTGCTCGACGCACCTTGCACCGCATCGGGCATCGTGCGGCGCCACCCGGACGTGAGGTGGTTGCGGCGCGCCTCGGACATCACGCAGCTCGCACAAGCGCAGGCGCGGCTGCTCGCGGCTCTTTGGCCCTTGCTCGCCGCCGGTGGACGGCTCGTGTATTGCACCTGTTCGGTGTTCCGCGCCGAGGGCGAGGCCCAGGTTCAGGCGTTTCTTGCGCACAACAAAGAGGCCGTTTTGCGGCCCGGGCCCGGACATTTGCTCCCCCATTCCGCGGAAATGGACCATGCCGTCCGGGACAATCCAAAAGGTGATCACGACGGCTTCTTCTACGCAGTGCTGGAAAAGCGTGCTTGAGGGCTGGCTCAGCGGCCGGCTCCTGCGCCTGCTGTTGTGCGTGCTGCTGGCGCTGGCCGCCGCAGGCGTGCGCGCCGACACCGCCGAGATCGTTCAACTCAAGTTCGATCGGGCCGAAGAAGGCTTGCTGCTTTCGGCGAACGTCAGTTTCGAGCTGCCGCCGCTCGTCGAGGATGCACTCGCGAAGGGGCTGCCGATGTACTTCGTCGCCGAGGCCACGCTGCTGCGCGACCGCTGGTGGTGGACGGACAAGACGGTGGCCAGCGCACAACGGCATATGCGGCTGTCGTACCAGCCGCTCACGAGGCGCTGGCGCCTGACGTTCTCCAACGGCCCCATTGGCAACTCCGGGTTGGCACTGGGCCAGACATTCGATTCGCGCGACGAAGCACTCGCCGCGATCCAGCGCATCTCGCACTGGAAGATCGCCGAGGCGTCCGACATCGATCCCGATTCGCGCTACAGCGTCGATTTCCGTTTCAGGCTCGACGTGTCGCAACTGCCGCGCCCCTTCCAGATCGGTGCGGTGGGCCATTCCGACTGGAACATCAGCGCCTCGCGCAACGTGCGGCTCGTGCTCGACAACCCGAGGTAAACCGTGGAGATGCCCGCGCCAACCAGGGCGCTGCTTCGCAATTCGAAGGCCGTCCGGTGGGCGGTGGGCATCGGCGCGACCATCATGGTCGCCATCGCGATCGTGCTGCTCTTTTTGCTCACGCTGGCCACGAACAACCGCGAGCTGTACGAGCGCAACTACGGACGGCTGCTCGTCCTGAACATCATCGTCGCGGTGGTGTTGCTGCTGGTGATCCTGTGGGTGGCGATCCGTCTGGTTTCGCGTGTGCGGCGCGGCAAGTTCGGCAGCCGCCTGCTCGTGAAGCTCGCGGCCATCTTCGCTCTCGTGGGCTTCGTGCCCGGCGTGTTGATCTACGTCGTGTCCTACCAGTTCGTCTCGCGTTCGATCGAAAGCTGGTTCGACGTGAAAGTCGAAGGCGCGCTCGATGCCGGCTTGAACCTCGGCCGCGTGACGCTCGATGCGCTGGCGAACGACCTCGCGGCCAAGACACGCAACGCCGCGATGCAATTGGCCGAAGTGCCCGACACGTCGGCCGGCATAGCACTGGAGCGGCTGCGCGAACAACTGCCTGCCAACGACATCATCCTGTGGAGCGGCTCGGGCCAGCTCATCGCGAGCGCGGGGCAATCGCGCTTTCAGCTCAATCCGGAGCGGCCCAGTCCGCAGCAACTGCGAAACGTCCGCCAGCAAAAATCCCTGGCACTCGTCGAAGGTCTCGACGAGCCGGTGCCCGGCGGCACGAATGCGCGCATCAAGGCGCTTGCGATCGCGGCGCAGCCCACCGTGGGCACGCTCGGCGAGCCGCGCGTGTTGCAGGTAACGCAGTCGTTGCCGCCCACGCTCGTGGCCAACGCCATCGCCGTGCAGGAGGCTTACCGCGAATACCAGGAGCGCGCGCTGGCCCGCGAGGGTTTGAAGCGCATGTACATTGGGACGCTCACGCTCAGTCTGTTCCTCGCGGTGATCGGTGCGGTGCTGCTTGCGATCATCCTTGGCAACCAGCTTGCGCGCCCGCTGCTGCTGCTTGCCGCAGGTGTGCGCGAAGTTGCAGCGGGCGACTTGAGTCCCAAGCCCGCACTGCAAGGCCGCGACGAGCTCGGCGGCCTCACGCGATCGTTCGCCGAGATGACGCAGCAGCTTGCCGACGCGCGCGGCGCAGTGGAAAAGAGCATGGGGCAGGTGAGCACTGCGCGCGCCAACCTGCAAACCATCCTGGACAACCTCACGGCCGGCGTGATCGTGCTGGACGAAGAGGGCCGCATCCACTCGACGAACCCCGGCGCGACACGCATCCTGCGCGTGCCGCTCGCCGCATGGGAAGGTCAATTGCTCGCTTCGGTCGAAGGCCTGCAGGCTTTCGGCGCGTGGGTGCAGGAGCGCTTCGACGAATACATGAACGAACGCAAGCTGCACGGGCTCGACCACTGGCAGCAATCGTTCGAGCTCAACGCGGGCGCGGCGGGGTCGCCGCTGCACATCGTGACGCTCGTCGCGCGCGGCGCGGAGATGCCCGTGCATTCCGGAGGCGCCGGCGCACGCCTGCTCGTGTTCGACGACATCTCGGAGATCGTCTCGGCGCAACGCGCGCAAGCGTGGGGCGAAGTGGCGCGGCGCCTGGCGCACGAGATCAAGAACCCGCTCACGCCGATCCAGCTTTCCGCGGAGCGGCTCGAGATGAAGCTCGAAGGCAAGGTCGCCGAGCCCGAACGCGCCATCGTCGCGAAATCGGTGCGCACGATCGTCGACCAGGTGGATGCGATGAAGCGGCTCGTCAACGAGTTTCGCGATTACGCGCGCTTGCCCGCAGCCGAACTCAAGCCGGTGGACATCAACGGGCTGGTGGGCGACATCGTCGCGCTTTATGCGTCGCGCGAAAGCGGCTTCGGCGAGCCCGAGCACGTGCCGGTGCGCATGGAGCTCGATGCCGCATGCCCGCCCGTCATGGGCGATGCCCAGCAATTGCGGCAGGTCATCCATAACCTCGTGCAGAACGCGCAGGACGCCACCGAAGGCTGCCCTGTGCGCGAGGTAACGATACGCACGCGCTGGCATCCCGATTCGCATCGCGTGCGCCTGGTGGTGCAGGACACCGGCGCGGGCTTTCCGGAACACATCCTGCAGCGCGCCTTCGAGCCTTACGTCACCACCAAGGCCAAGGGCACCGGGCTGGGCCTGGCCGTCGTGAAAAAAATTGCGGACGAACACGGGGCACGCGTGGACCTGCGAAATCGAGTGGAAGACGGCACCGTACGGGGCGCCCAAGTGTCGCTATCATTCGCAGTTGCGGCTTAACAACAGGACACTGCCGCAGGGAAACGCTGCACACATGGCAAACATCTTGGTGGTCGACGACGAACTGGGCATCCGCGACCTGCTCTCGGAAATCCTCAACGACGAAGGCCACAACGTCGATCTTGCGGAGAACGCGGCGCAAGCCCGCAACGCCCGCATGCGCACGCGGCCCGACCTCGTGCTGCTGGACATCTGGATGCCCGACACCGACGGCGTCACGCTGCTGAAGGAATGGTCCACCACGGGCATGCTGAACATGCCCGTGATCATGATGAGCGGCCACGCGACGATCGAGACAGCGGTGGAAGCCACCAAGATCGGCGCGCACTCGTTCCTCGAAAAACCCATCACGATGCAGAAGCTGCTCAAGGCAGTGGAAGCGTCGCTCACGCGCATGCCGGCCAACGGCGCACTCGCGCGCAAGCCCGGCATCGCAGGCGTCGCGCCGCCGCCGGTGCAGGAGCTCACGG
This sequence comes from Ramlibacter sp., assembly GCA_035492155.1. Lineage (GTDB taxonomy): Bacteria > Pseudomonadota > Gammaproteobacteria > Burkholderiales > Burkholderiaceae_C > Ramlibacter. The sequence goes on from DATJJL010000316.1 coordinate 4,388, forward strand.
TCGAATCGGCGATGACAGGCGGCCAGAACCTGCCGCCCGTGCAGGAGATGGGCCCGCAAGCGCGCCAGGTCTTCGAGCTGGACAAGCCGCTGCGCGACGCA
>DATJJL010000317.1:0-26150 GCA_035492155.1 Ramlibacter sp.
CCGCCGCGGGCGTATTCGGTCTTCAGCACGACCCACGGGTTGCTGCTGTGCATGATGACGTTGCCGGCGCGGATTTCTTGAGCGATTTTCATGGTGGACGGGGAGCCAGGCGGCTCCCGTGCGAATTGATGGTGACTGGGCGCGCGGCTCTTCCGCGCAAAGCCCTTCATTCTAACCCAAGGCATACTCACCCGCCATGCGTTCGCGGCCCGCCGTCCACACCGAAACACTGCTCGCCCTCGCAGCGATCTTCGTCCTCGTGGCGGGCAACGGACCCTTCTGGCACGCGGCGTTGGCCAGCCGGCCCTGGGCAGAACCCGCCACCTGGCTCTTCGCGGGCGCCATCTTCGTGTCATTGGTCTCGCTGCATTTCGCGCTGGCCGCGATTTTTTCCACACGCCACACGGTCAAGCCGCTCCTGACGCTGCTGCTGGTCGCAACGGCGGCCGCGTCGTATTTCATGGAGCGCTATGCGGTCTACCTCGACCGCACGATGATGGCCAACGTCACCGCGACCAATTACAAGGAAGCGCGCGAGCTGCTCGGGTGGGGCATGGCTGGTCATGTTCTGCTGTACGGCCTGCTGCCATCGGCGCTCGTGTGGTGGCCGGCGATCAAGACACGCCCGTGGCGCCGGGCCGCTGCGGTGCGCTTCGCATGCGTCGTGGGCGCACTGGTCATCTCGGTGGGAAGTCTGCTGGTGGTGTTCGCCGATTTCGCTTCGCTGATGCGAAATCACCGCGAGATGCGATGGCTCATCACGCCGGCGAACGCGTTGGTCGCGATGGTCCAGAACGCGCTGGATCAAAGCTTGCCCGCTGGGCAGCCGAAAGCGGTTGTGGCGGCAGATGCGAAGGTCGTCGCACCGGCGCGCGAGCGGCCGATGCTTTTCGTCCTCGTCGTCGGCGAGACGGCGCGTGCGCAGAATTTCTCTTTGAACGGCTACGCACGCCAAACGAACCCCGAACTTGCGAAGCGTGGCGTGATCGATTTCCCGGATGCGAAATCCTGCGGGACGTCCACCGAGGTTTCGCTGCCGTGCATGTTCTCCGCCTTCGGCCGTGCGCACTACGACGAACGGAAGATCGCCACGCATGAGTCTGTGTTGAACGTGCTCGCGCGCGCCGGAGTGGGCGTGCTGTGGCGGGACAACCAATCGGGCTGCAAGGGCGTGTGCGATGGCCTGCCGGTCCAGCAGCTCGACCACGAGAACGTGCCGGGCATCTGCAATGACGGCCAGTGCTTCGACGAAATTCTTTTGCAAGGCATGGACCGCGTGCTGCAGGACCATCGCGGCAACATGCTCGTGGTGATGCACCAGCTCGGCAGCCACGGGCCGTCGTACTACAAGCGCTATCCGCCGGCGTTCAGGAAATTCCTGCCCGCCTGCGAAAGCGACGACCTGCGCCAGTGCGATGCGAAGGCCATTGTCAACGCATACGACAACACGATCCTCTACACGGATTTCTTCCTTGGCAAGGTCATCGACTTCCTGGCCGAAGCGCAGAAGAGCCACGACACGGCGCTGCTGTACATGTCGGATCACGGCGAGTCGCTGGGCGAGGGCGGCTTGTACTTGCACGGCATCCCGTATGCCATCGCACCGCAAGCGCAGACGCATGTGCCTTTCGTGCTGTGGATGTCGCCCGCGTTCCGCAGCGACGTCGGTGTGGACGAGGCTTGCATGCGCACCCGCGCGGCCCAGCCGGTAAGCCACGACGACTTGTTCCACACGCTGCTGGGCGTGTTCGATGTGCGAACGAGCGTTTACGACCCGAAGCTGGACATCTTCGCCGGCTGCCGCACGAAACAAAGCAGCTGAGCGACGAGGTCGTCCTGCGCGAGCAGGGCGTCGCGTGCACGATGGGCGGCGCCGGCCCATCTCAGAGGCTCGATGGCAGGAAGCGCGGGCATGATGCCGTTCCACGCGCGATGGAATTCACGCCACTGCGAAGGCGCATTCAGCCAATCGAGAAACGCATCGAGCTTCGCGTGGTGAGCCTCGTCGTGCTGCGGATAGAGCTGCCACACGAAGGGCTTGCCCGCCCAGAGCGCACGCACGAGCGAATCCTCGCCTCGCACGAAGTTCACGTCGCCGGCCCACAGCAGGTGATCGAACTCGGTTTGCGGCATCAGCGGCAGGTAGTGAACGGAAAGCCCGCCTCGCACGGATGCCTCACCCAACACGGCGCGCACCGCGGCAGTCGCGCGACCGGCTGTCACGAGCAGGCGCGTGGGCGTGCTTGCGAGCTGCTCGATCAATTGCGGCAGCGCCGAAGGCTCGTAGCAAAAGAGGCTGACGAGCGTTTCGTTCGCGCGTGAGATGCCCATCGCCGCTAGCCAGGCCTGCGCATCGAACGATGCTTGTCTTCGCGCCAAATCCTCTTCGCGAATCAGCCCGCCCGTACCCGCGACGAAGCCGGGATAGAAGAATCGCTTCACCAGTCCACTCGCCGGCCCCGACATCACAGGCGAGGGCAAGCCATGACTGCGCTGCGAGAAGGATTCGGCAGTGAGGTATTCGAGATTGATCCACACCGGGCGCCGCGGCTTGGCGGCGATGAGCGCCTGGAAAGCCGTCGGCAGTTCGCAGCCGAAAGCTTCGACCACGACATCACCCGGCCCGGGTTCGCTTGCCCAGGGCAGCACCTGCACGCGCGGCGCGCCCGCAGGCGCCATCCACGCGAGCGCACTTGCGTCATCGACACGAAGGCGCACATCCTCACCGCGCCGCGCGAGCTCGGCCGCCAGGCGCCAGCACACGCCGATGTCGCCGTGGTTGTCGATGACGTTGCAGAAGATGTCCCAGAGCATGCTGAAAACAGGTGTTCCGTCGATTGTCCACAATAGGGGCTGTATGTCCGAGAGTCATTCCGCGAGTCACACCGACGAATTGCTGGCCCAGGTCGCGGCGCTGCCGCACCTGCCGGGCGTTTATCGCTACTTCGACGCGCAGGAGGGTGTGTTGTACGTCGGCAAAGCGCGCGACCTGAAAAAGCGCGTCTCGAGCTACTTCCAGAAGAACCACGGCGGCACGCGCATCGGCCACATGATCGGAAAGATCGCGCGGCTGGAGACGACGGTGGTCCGCTCGGAAGCGGAGGCGCTGCTGCTCGAGAACAACCTCATCAAGACGCTCAATCCGCGCTACAACATCCTCTTTCGCGACGACAAGAGCTACCCGTACCTGAAGATCGTCACGCACGATTTCCCGCGCGTCGCCTATTACCGCGGTGCGGTCGACCGCAAGCACCGCTACTTCGGCCCGTACCCGAATGCGTGGGCGGTGAAGGAGTCGATCCAGCTATTGCAGAAGGTCTTTCGCCTGCGCACCTGCTAGGACACGGTGTTCGCGAACCGCACGCGGCCGTGCCTCCTGTACCAGATCAAGCGCTGCTCGGGTCCCTGCGTGAACCTCGTCTCCAGCGAGGACTACCAGAAGGACGTCTCGAATGCCGAGGCTTTCCTGAACGGCGACACCGAAGCCGTGCTGGCGCAGCTGGAGACGCGGATGACGCAGCACGCCGAGAAGCTGGAGTTCGAGCAGGCGGCCGAGCTGCGCAACCAGATGAGCGCGCTGTCGCGCGTGCTGCACCAGCAGTCGGTGGAGACGATGTCCGACAAGGATGCGGACATCCTCGCCGTGCGCGTGCAGGGCGGCCGCGCGTGCGTGAACCTCGCGATGGTCCGCGGCGGCAGGCATCTGGGTGACCGCGCGTACTACCCGACGCATGTCGAGGACGCGACCGCAGTGACGGAGATCGAAGACATCGCGCCCATGCCGGTCGAAGTGCAAGTGCTCGAAGCCTTCATCGCGCAGCACTACATCGGCGTGCCGGTTCCGTCGGCGCTGATCACGAGCCATCCCGTGGCTCGCGAGCTTGTCGCTGCCCTATCCGAGCAGACAGGCATCAAGATCACCGCCGTGCACGCCCCGCGCGAGCAGCGCCGCCTCTGGCTGGAGATGGCCGAGAAGAACGCGGAGATCCAGCTCACGCGATTGCTTGCGGAGGAGGGCTCGCAGCAGGCGCGCACGCGCGCGCTGGTGGAATCGCTCGACTTGGCGCCCGACAACCTCGACACGTTTCGCATCGAGTGCTTCGACATCTCGCACACGGCGGGAGAGGCGACGCAGGCGTCGTGCGTCGTCTATCACCACCACAAGATGCAGAACTCCGAATACCGCCGCTACAACATCGACGGCATCACGCCCGGCGACGATTACGCCGCGATGCGCCAGGTGTTGATGCGCCGCTACGCGAAGCTTGCCGAAGCCGGGCGCGATCCGCCCGAGGCCACGCCGAAAACCGGCGGCGGCGCGCAGCGGCTTCCCGATCTCGTGCTCGTCGACGGCGGCAAAGGCCAGGTCAGCATGGCGCGAGAGGTGTTCGCGGAGCTCGGGCTCGATTTGTCGGTCATCGTCGGCGTCGAAAAGGGCGAGGGGCGAAAGGTCGGGTTGGAGGAGCTTGTCTTCGCGGACGGTCGCGACAAGGTCTACCTCGGGCGCGAATCGGCGGCGCTGATGCTTGTCGCGCAAATCCGCGACGAGGCGCACCGCTTCGCGATCACCGGCATGCGTGCACGTCGCGCGAAAGTACGCGTCGGTGGCAGCCGCCTGGAGGAGATCCCCGGCATCGGCGCGAAAAAGCGCGCGCGATTGCTGCAGCGTTTCGGCGGCGTGCGCGGTGTTGCCGCGGCGGGCGTGGACGACATCGCGAGCGTCGAAGGCATCTCGCGCGAACTCGCCGAAGAAATCTATCGCGCCCTGCACTGAGAATCGCCCCCTAGAATCGGGCCATGTTCTTCACGATCCCCACGATCCTGACCTGGACGCGCATCGTCGCGATTCCGCTGATCGTAGGGATCTTCTACCTGCCCCTTTCCTACGAGATGCAGAACATCGTGGCCACCGTGATGTTCGTCGTCTTCGCGCTGACGGACTGGCTGGACGGCTATCTCGCACGCAAACTCAATCAGACGTCGTCGTTCGGCGCGTTTCTCGATCCGGTGGCGGACAAGTTTCTCGTGAGCGCGTCGCTGCTCGTGCTCGTGCACCTGGGGCGGGCCGATGTCTTCGTCGCGCTCATCATCATCGGCCGCGAGATCGCGATATCGGCATTGCGCGAGTGGATGGCGCACATCGGCGCTTCCAAGAGCGTTGCCGTGCACATGCTCGGCAAGGTGAAGACGACGGTGCAGATGGTCGCGATTCCGTTCCTGCTGTTCGACGGCGTGCTCTTCGGCGTGATCGACACGCTGTTCTGGGGCACGCTGCTCATCTGGGTGGCGGCCATCCTCACCGTCTGGTCGATGGTCTATTACCTGCAAAAGGCGTTGCCGGAAATCCGGCAACGCGTCAAACACTGATCCCGTGAGTTCCAAGGCGCTGGTCAGGGCGATGCCGGCCGTGTTCGTGCTGATCTGGAGCACGGGCTTCATCGTCGCGCGCTACGGCATGCCGCAATCGCCGCCGTTCAAATTCCTGGCCCTGCGGTATCTGCTGTCCGTCGTGTGCTTCGGCGTGTGGGCTCTGGCGGCTCGCGCCGTCTGGCCACGCACCCGCGCGCAAATCCTGCACCTGGGCGTGACCGGAATGCTCATGCATGCCGGCTACCTCGGCGGCGTGTGGGCCGCCGTGAAACACGGCATGGGCGCGGGGCTCGCCGCGTTGCTCGTCGGGCTGCAGCCTGTTCTCACGGCCGTTTGGGTGTCGGCACGCGGTGGCGAGGTTCGCGCGCGGCAGTGGGTCGGGCTGGTGCTCGGCCTTGCGGGGCTGGTGCTCGTCGTGTGGCAAAAGCTCGGCGTCGGTGAAGTGCATACGGTCAACCTGCTGTTTGCCTTCGGCGCGCTCGTGAGCATCACGGCCGGTACGCTCTACCAGAAGAATTATCTGGAGCCTTGCGACGTTCGCACGGCGAGCTTCATCCAGCTCACAGCGGCACTTATCGTCACCTTGCCGATCGCACTGATGGAATCGGAAGCGATGCGCTGGAACGCGCAGCTCGCCGGTGCGATGGCGTGGTCCGTGCTGGCGCTGACACTGGGCGGCAGCTCGCTGCTGTACCTGCTGATCCAGCGCGGCGCGGCGACCACCGTGACGAGCCTGCTCTACCTCGTGCCGCCGACCACCGCCCTCATGGCGTGGGTGCTCTTCGGCGAGGCGATCACGCCGCTCACGATCGCAGGCATGGCGCTCACGGCGGCGGGCGTCGCGCTGGTGGTGAGGTCGAGGGCTTGAGCTTCCAGGGCTCGCCGCGAAATCGTTCGACGAGAAAATCCGACAGCAGGCGAATGCGCCGCGGCACCTGCACCTGGTGCGGCGCCAGCCAGTGGATGTCGGCGTCGACCATCGCGTAACCCGGGAGCACACGAACGAGCTGGCCCGACGCCAGCAGGGGAGCGATGTCCCACAGGCTGCGCAGCATGATGCCGCGACCGGCGAGGCACCAGTCGCGCACCAGCTCTCCCGAGTTGCTCGACAGCGACCCTGCGACGCGAACGCGGATTTCGCTGCGGTCACGCTCCTTTTGCAGGCGCCAGAGGTCGTATCGCTCGTCATGCTCGCGCACGACCAGGCATTCGTGCTGGGCGAGATCCTCCGGCTTGGCCGGCATGCCTCGCTTTTTCAGGTAGGCGGGGGAGGCAGCGAGCACGCGCTGGTTGCGCGCGAGCCGCCGGCCGGTCCACGTCGAGGCGCGATGTCCATGCACGGACCACAGCCACACCGCGCCGTCGAATCCTTCGGCCGCGAGGTCGGGCAGCCGCTCCGTCAGGCGCAACTCGACGCGCACCTGCGGATGTTGCGACTGGAAATCCGCAAGCGCGGGCCCCAACCACGCCCGCCCGAAGCCGAAAGTCGCCGCGATGCGCACGAGGCCCGCGGGCTGGCCGTGTCGCTCGCGCACCTCGTTCTCCATCTCGGCAAACCGGCGCAGCAGTTCGTCGGCGCGCTCGCACAGCGCTTCGCCTTCCGGAGTCGGCGCGACCCGGCGCGTGGTGCGATGGAAGAGCTTCAGTCCCAGCCGCGATTCGAGTCGCGCGAGCCGCTTCGTGATGACGGACGGCACCACGTCGGCCGCTGCGGCAGCGCCGGCCAAGGTGCCGTGGCGCCGGATGCCTAGAAGCAGCTCGAGGTCGTGCCTGTCCAGGGTGGGTGATTCGTGCATCTTTGGAAACAATCGATTGCTGGATTATTGCTTGTCCGGCCCACGCGCGCCGCAGAGAATGCGATCCATGCTGGAAGGTTTCGACAGGCTCACGGTCGAGCGAGGTGGTGTGCGGCTCGCCGTTCGGCGCGCAGGCGCGGGCGATGCGCTGCTGCTGCTCCATGGCCATCCGCAAACCCATGCCATGTGGCATCACGTGGCGCCGCAACTCGCCAGGCAGTTCAGCGTGGTCCTCATGGACCTGCGCGGCTACGGCGACTCAGGCCGGCCCGCGGCAGGCGAGACAAGCAGGAACTACAGCAAGCGCGAGATGGCGCTCGACGCTTTGCATGTGATGCGCACCTTCGGCTTCGAGCGCTTCCGGGTGCTCGCACACGATCGCGGTGCACGCGTTGCGCACCGGCTCGCTGCCGACCATCCGCACTCCGTCGAACGCATGATGCTGCTGGACATTGCGCCGACCCTTGCCATGTACGAGCAAACCAGCGAGCCGTTTGCGCGTGCGTACTGGCACTGGTTCTTCCTTATCCAGCCGCCGCCGCTGCCGGAGGCGCTCATCGAATCCGATCCCGTCCGGTATGTCCGCGCGGTGATGGGCAAGCGGCACGCCGGGCTCGACGCATTCGCGCCCGAGGCGATTGCCGAGTACGAGCGATGCGCAGCCATCGAAGGCACAGCGCAGGCGGTCTGCGCAGACTATCGGGCGAGCGCGGGCATCGACCTCGACCATGATCGCGAGGACGTCGCCGCCGGCCGCAAGATCACACAGCCCCTGCGCGTGCTCTGGGGCGAGCACGGTGTGGTGGGCCAATGTTTTGACGTGCTTGCGCTGTGGCGCGAGCGCGCCACCCAAATCACCGGCCGCAGCCTGCCGTGCGGCCATTACATCGCCGAGGAAGCACCCAAGCTACTCCTTGACGAAGCTCAAATCTTTTTCAGGAGTCAGGAATGAGTAAAAAACGGATCGCCGTCATCGCCGGGGACGGCATCGGCAAGGAAGTGATGCCCGAAGGCGTGCGCGTGGTCGACGCCGCGGCGCGCAAGTTCGGCATCGACATCGCTTTCGACCAATTCGATTTCGGCTGCTGGGAGTATTGCGAGAAGCACGGCAAGTACATGCCCGACGACTGGAAGGAGCGCGTCGAAGGCCACGACGCCATCTTGTTCGGCGCGGTCGGCTGGCCCGAGAAGATTCCCGATCACGTGTCGCTGTGGCAGTCGCTGCTTCTGTTCCGGCGCGAGTTCGACCAGTACGTCAACCTGCGCCCCGCGCGTCTCATGCCGGGCATCATCGCGCCGGTCGTTCGCAAGGACGGCAGCCGCCGCGAGCCGGGCGAGATCGACATGTACATCGTGCGAGAGAACACCGAGGGAGAGTATTCGAGCATCGGCGGACGCATGTACCCGGGCACCCCGCGCGAATTGGTCATCCAGGAAAGCGTGTTCTCGCGAACCGGTGTGGACCGCGTGCTGAAGTTCGCCTTCGAACTCGCGCAAAGCCGGCCGAAGAAGCACCTCACCAGCGCGACGAAATCCAATGGCATCGCGATCACGATGCCCTACTGGGACGAGCGCGTGGCCGAGATGGCGAAGTCCTACCCGGGCGTGAAGCTCGACAAGTTCCACATCGACATCCTCACCGCGCATTTCGTGCAGCGGCCCGACTTTTTCGACGTGGTGGTCGCGAGCAATCTCTTCGGCGACATCCTCTCTGACCTGGGCCCGGCGTGCACCGGCACGATCGGCATCGCGCCGAGCGCGAACCTCGATCCGGAGCGGCGCTTCCCATCGCTCTTCGAGCCCGTGCACGGCTCGGCGCCGGACATCTACGGCAAGAACGTCGCGAACCCGATCGGGCAAATCTGGTGCGGTGCAATGATGCTCGAGTTCCTCGGCCACAAGGATGCGCACGACGCCATCCTTGCCGCCATCGAGAAGGTGCTCGACCCGGCCGGCGGTGCGCCGCGCACCCCCGACATCGGCGGCAAAGCGAGCACGACAGACCTGGGTCGCGCAATCGCATCTGCCCTGTAATTCTTTCGCGCAAAGGCGCGGGTTGCGCCCGCTCGCGCCCGCGCCTTTGCGTCTAGAATCCGCCACCTTGCTGGATTGAGAGGCAGTCTGTATTGACACGCCCAAGGGTGCTGGCTTTAATCGACCGGCGTCCAAGAGACAAATCCTCCGTCAACAAATCCTTTCATCGAGGGGCCCCGTGAACAAGACCGAACTGATCGAGCACATCGCCAAGCATGCCGACATCTCCAAGGCCGCCGCCACCCGCGCGTTGGAGTCGATGATCGGTGCAGTGAAAACCACGCTGAAAAAAGGCGGGTCGGTTTCGCTGGTGGGCTTCGGCACGTTCGCAGTCGGAAAACGCGCTGCGCGCAGCGGCCGCAATCCGCGCACGGGCGCTGCGATTAAAATCAAGGCCGCCAAGGTGCCCAAGTTCCGCCCCGGCAAGGCGCTGAAAGACGCGCTGAACTGATGGTGGCTGCAATGCGGGGTGCTTAGCTCAGCTGGTAGAGCGGCGCCCTTACAAGGCGTAGGTCGGCGGTTCGATCCCGTCAGCACCCACCAACAGCGAAGAAGGCGAACGGCAGTTCGCCTTTTGTTTTGTTCGCGAGAACCGGAAAGACATGTTCGAATTCGTCCGCACCCACAACAAGATCATGCAGGTCCTTTTGTTCCTGCTGGTCTTCCCGTCATTCGTGCTGGTGGGCATCAACGGCTACAACCGCATGCACGAAAAGGGCGACGCCGTCGCCAAGGTGGACGGGCACGAGATCCTGCAGGGCGACTGGGACAACGCGCACCGCGAACAGGTCGACCGCGTTCGCTCGCAAAACCCGAACATCGACCCGAAGCTGCTCGATTCGCCGCAGTTCAAGTACGCCACGCTCGAACGCCTCGTGCGTGACCGTGTGATTGCCGCCGCCGCCGAGAAAGACAAGCTGAAGGCCAGCGACGCCGCGCTCGCACGCGAGCTGAACCAGCAGCTCGCGCCGCTCAAGGGGCCCGACGGCAAGATCGACATGGACAAGTACCGGCAGGTGGTCGGTGCACGCGGCATGAGCCCCGAGATGTACGAGGAGGGCGTGCGCGCCGACCTGACCGCACGCCAGGTCGTGGCCGGCATCACGGCGACGAGCTTCGCCACGCCCGCCGAATCGGCGCCGTCGCTCAACGCATTCTTCGAAAAGCGCGACGTGCAAATCGCCCGCTTCGACGCCAAGGACTACGCCGCCAAGGTCAACCCGAGCGATGCCGATCTCGATGCGTACTACAAGGCGCACCCATCGGAATTCCAGGCGCCCGAGCAGGCCTCGGTCGAATACCTCGTGCTCGACCTCGACGCCGTGAAGCAAGGCATCACGGTGAGCGAGGCCGATCTCAAGACCTACTACGAGCAGAACATCGCCAAGTACGCGCAGCCCGAGCAGCGCCGCGCGAGCCACATCCTCATTGCCGTTGCCAAGAACGCCTCGCAGGCCGAAAAGGACAAGGCGAAGGCCAAAGCGGAAGCCTTGCTCGCCGAGGTGAAGAAAAACCCCGCGAGCTTCGCCGAGGTGGCGAAAAAGAACTCGCAGGACCCGGGTTCCGCAGCCAACGGCGGCGATCTCGACTGGCAAACGCGCGGCGCTTTCGTGAAGCCGGTGGAAGACGCGATCTTCTCGCTGAAAAAGGGCGAGATCAGCAACGTCGTCGAAAGCGACTTCGGCTTTCACATCGTCAAGCTGACCGATGTGCGCGAAGCCAAGACGAAGACCTTCGACGAAGTGAAGCCCGAGCTCGAAGCGCAGATGAAGCAGCAGCAGGCCCAGCGCAAGTTCGCGGAAGTCGCCGAGACCTTCAGCAATTCCGTTTACGAGCAGGCAGACAGCCTCAAACCCGCGGCCGACAAGCTCAAGCTGCAAGTGCAGACGGCAACCAACGTGCAGCGCACGCCGGCCAAGGGCACGACGGGCGTGCTGGCCAACCCGAAGTTCCTCGCTGCGCTTTTCTCGCCGGACAGCCTTGACAAGAAGCACAACACCGAAGCGATCGAGGTCGCGCCGAGCACGCTCGTGTCGGGGCGCATCACGCAATACTCGGCTGCGCACACCTTGCCCTTTGCCGAGGTGAAGGACAAGGTTCGCGCGCGCGTCGTCGCCGTGAAATCCGCCGAGCTCGCAAAAAAGGACGGCATGGACAAGCTGGCTGCGTGGAAGGCGGCGCCTGCAAGCGCGCAATTCCCGCAGGCCATCCTCGTTTCACGGCAGGACACGCAGAAGCAGCCGCCCGAGATCGTGGAGGCCTCCTTGCGTGCCGACCCCACAGCCTTGCCCGCGCTGGCGGGTGTCGATCTTGGCGAGCAGGGCTATGCGATCGTGAAGGTCGACAAGATCGTGCAGCGCGACGCGCCGCCGCCCGAACAAGCCAAGCAGGAGCTGCAGCAATACGAGCGCTGGTGGGCGTCGGCCGAAGGCCAGGCGTATTACGAGCTCTTGAAGGCGCGCTTCAAGGCGCAGATCCTCGTGGCCAAGCCGCCCGACATCGCGCCGAAGTGAGAATAAAAAAAAGCCCGCATCGCGCGGGCTTTTTCTCAAGGATTTCTGGGGTGGCTGATGGGACTCGAACCCACGACGACAGGAATCACAATCCTGGACTCTACCAACTGAGCTACAGCCACCGTCGAGCCCGCAATTATAGCGGCGCGATCAGTTCACCATCACGAGCTTGCCCTTCACGGCGCGCGAGCCCATGTGCGCGTACGCGGCCTTGAGCTCGGCCATCGGCATCGTGCGATCGATCACCGGCTTGATCTTGCGCTCCGCATACCAGCGCGCGAGCTCGGCCATCATCGCGGCGTTCGCCTTCGGCTCGCGCCGCGCGAAGTCGCCCCAGAACACGCCGACGATAGCCGCGCCCTTGAGCAGCGGCAGGTTGAGCGGCAGCGACGGGATCGGCCCCGCCGCGAAACCGATCACGAGATAACGCCCGCGCCACGCGATCGATCGGAATGCAGGCTCCGCGTAGTCGCCGCCCACCGGGTCGTAGATCACGTCGGGGCCTTTGCCGTTCGTCGCCGCCTTGATCGCATCGCGCAGGTTCTCGCGCGTGTAGTTGATGGTCGCGTCGGCGCCTTCCTTGCGGCACAACTCGCATTTGTCGTCGCTCGAAGCTGCGGCGATCACGCGCGCGCCGACTGCTTTCGCAATCTGGATCGCGGCTGTGCCCACGCCGCCTGCGGCGCCGAGCACGAGCACCGTCTCGCCGGCCTTCAATTGCGCGCGATCGATCAGCGCGTGATGCGACGTCGCGTAAGTCATGATGAAAGCCGCCGCATCCACGTGCGGGAACCCGGGCGGCAGCGGCACGCATCGCGCAGCGTCCGCCACAACGTGCGTCGCAAATCCTCCCGTGCCCGAAAGACACGCGACACTCTGGCCGACCTTGAACTGCGTCACGCCTTCGCCCACCGCGACGATGTTGCCTGCGTACTCCGATCCGGGTACGAAGGGCAGGGGCGGCTTCATCTGGTACTTGTTCTGCACGATCAAGAGATCGGGGAAGTTCAGGCTGGCCGCCTTGATCTCGATGAGCACTTCGCCGGCTTTCGGCTGCGGCGTCGGCAGCTCTTTCCATTGCAGCGCGTCGACGCCGGTGGGGTTTTCGCACAGCCAGGCATGCATGGGTTTGTCTCCGGTGAGAAATTTCCGGTGGGATGATAGGGGCGACAGCATGATGCCGCATGTCCCTGCGGCGACCTGCGACCCTACAATTTGCCCAACGGTTCACCCATGAAGATTCTCCTATCGAACGACGACGGCTGGCAGGCACCGGGCCTTGTCGCATTGCACGAAGCGATTCGCGATCTCGCCGACGTGGAAGTCGTTGCGCCGGAGCACAACAACAGCGCGAAGTCCAATGCGCTCACGCTTTATGCGCCGCTGTCGGTGCGCCGCGCGAACAACGGCTTTCGCTACGTCAACGGCACGCCGGCCGATTGCGTGCATGTCGCGCTCACGGGGTTGCTCGACTGGCGACCCGATCTCGTCGTGAGCGGCATCAACAACGGCGCGAACATGGGCGACGACACCATCTATTCGGGCACGGTGGGCGCCGCGATGGAGGGTTATCTGTTCGACATTCCCGCCATCGCGTTTTCGCAGACGCAAAAGGGCTGGTCGCATCTCGACGCGGCGGCGCGCAAGGCACGCGAGCTCGTCGAGTACGTGCTCGACAGGATCTCGCACGACAACTCGCCGTGGCTGCTGAATGTGAACATCCCGAACCTGCCGCACGAGGAACTCGGCGCGTTCAAGGTGTGCAGGCTCGGTCGCCGCCACGCTGCCGAGAAGGTGATGGCGCAGCAAAGCCCGCATGGCGAGACGATGTACTGGATCGGCGGCGCGGGCCCCGCGAAGGACGCACGCGAAGACACCGACTTTCATGCGACTGCGCATGGCGACATCTCGGTCACGCCCTTGAAGGTGGACCTCACCGATCACGATGCGCTCGCCGCGTGGTCGAAGGCGCTGAAGCAGGGCGCGCGATGACGCGCCGGCCCGCTTTTCCGGCGCGGCTCGACACCAAGGGAACGCCAGGCGCGAAGCAGGCTTCTGCCATGCCCCACGGCGTGGGACTCGATTCGCAAGCGGTGCGGCAGCGCATGGTGCAAAGGCTGGCGGCCGAGGGCATCGACGAGCCGCAGGTGATCGGCGCGATGAACGCAATCGAGCGTCATCGTTTCGTCGACACGGCGCTGGTAAATCAAGCCTATGAAGACACGAGTCTTCCGATCGGGCTCGGCCAGACCATCAGCAAGCCCAGCGTCGTCGCGCGCATGACGCAGTTGCTGCTGGGCGGGCGTCGTGACGCCGATGAAAAACTCGGGCGCGTGCTCGAGATCGGAACGGGCTGCGGCTATCAGGCTGCAGTGCTGAGTCGCATCGCCAGCGAGGTGTACAGCATCGAGCGACTGCGCGGCCTGCACGAGAAGGCGCGCGAGAACCTGCGGCACTTCCGCCTTCCCAACGTGCATCTGCTTTTCGGCGACGGAATGGCAGGTTATGCGAAGGGCGCACCGTATGCAGGCATCGTCGCTGCGGCAGGGGGTGATTCGGTGCCTGATGCATGGGTCGAGCAGCTTGCGATCGGCGGGCGGATCGTCGCGCCGATGACCACTGCGGCAGGCCACCAGGTGCTTGTCGTCATCGAGAAAAAAAGCACGGGCGAGCTGCAACAAAGTGTTCTTGAGACTGTTCACTTCGTGCCCCTAAAATCAGGCATCGCCTAGAGGCTTGAAAGAGGAACAACGAGATGTTCGAAATGCGCAACTGGCGTTCCACAGCGGCAACTCTGCTGGCCGCGTGCGTGCTCGCTGCATGCGCTTCGAAGCTTCGCGCACCCGCGCCGGTGGAAGAGCGCAGCAGTGGCTCGCGCGCACCCGGTACCTCAACTGCAACAGCACCTGCCGTCGAGTCGCGCCTGCCCGGTTCTGAGAACGCGAACAAGCCCGGCTACTACACCGTACGGCCCGGCGACACACTGATTCGCATCGCGCTCGACACGGGACAGAACTGGCGCGACATCGCACGATGGAACAACATCGACAACCCCAACGTCATCGAAGTGGGCCAGGTGCTTCGCGTCATTGCGCCTTCGAGCCCCGCAGTCGCCGCAGCGCCGGCACCCGGCGCACCGGGTTCGCACGTAGCAGCCGCACCTGCGTCGGCGGCTGTGCCGCCCGCGAACACCGCATCTTCAACGGTCGTCTCCAGCGTGCCGCCGGTCGCAACGCAACCCGCCGCACCTGCGGGCGAGGATGAGGTTGCGTGGGGTTGGCCGATTGCGGGCCCAGGCATGGTGCTCGCGGGTTTCGACGAACAGCGCAACAAGGGCCTGGACATCGGGGGCAAAGCGGGCGAGCCTGTGCTTGCCGCCGCGGATGGCCGCGTGGTGTACGCAGGCGCGGGCTTGCGCGGCTACGGCAACCTGATCATCCTCAAACATAACAACACATACCTGTCCGCGTATGCGCACAATCAGACCTTGCTTGTGAAGGAAGACCAGTCGGTGCGCAAAGGCCAGAAGATCGCGGAAATGGGTTCGAGCGACGCGGATCGCGTCAAGCTGCATTTCGAAATCCGGCGGCAAGGCAAGCCGGTGGACCCCGCACGTTATTTGCCCATGAGGTGACGATGGCCAGGCGCAACGGAAACGGCCAGCACGCCATTCCGGGCGCAAGTCAGAACGCGGGCGGCGAAGTCGCGCTGTCGCCCGCTGCCGAAGAGGCGCCGCCAGAAGCCGAAGTGCGCCAGACGCCTGCGGAGTTCGCAGGCGAATCGAGCGACACGCTCACGCTGTACCTGCGCGATGTCCGCCGCACCGAGCTCTTCACGGCCGAACAGGAATTCGAAACCGCCACTCGCGCGCGCGCAGGCGAATTCGCCGCGCGCCAGTCGATGATCGAGCACAACCTTCGCCTCGTCGTGAGCATCGCGAAGGGCTATCTCGGGCGAGGCGTTCCACTGTCGGACCTCATCGAGGAAGGCAACCTCGGCCTGATGCACGCGATCGACAAGTTCGAGCCCGAACGCGGCTTTCGTTTCTCCACGTATGCGACGTGGTGGATCCGGCAAGCCGTCGAGCGCGCAGTGATGAATCAAGGCCGCGTGATCCGCCTTCCGGTTCATGTCGTGCGCGAGCTGCAGCAGGTGCTGCGCGCGCGCCGCGTGCTCGAAAACGACCCTGTTTTCGCGCAGCGCAAAGGCTTCGAAGGCGATGGCGTGCGCGTGGAAGACGTCGCCGCCCTGCTCGGGCGCGACGTGCAGCAGGTTGCCGAGTTGCTCGCGATGGCCGAAACACCGAAGTCGCTCGATGCGTCCACCGATCGCAACGACGACGATCACACGCTCGGCGATTCGATGGCCGACGAACTCGCGGTCGACCCGACGGGCGTCACGCACAACCACGAGGTCGAAAAGCTGCTCGACAACTGGATCGACGCGCTGTCCACGCGCGAGCGGGAAGTGCTCGAAGGCCGCTTCGGCCTGCACGACCGCGAACCCGAAACGCTGGAAGTGCTCAGCGATCGCCTCGGTCTCACACGAGAGCGCGTGCGCCAGATCCAGAACGAGGCGCTCTTGAAGCTGCGTCGTCACATGGTGCGCAGCGGCATCTCCAAAGAAGCGCTTTTCTAGCTGCTAAAGTCGGGCCGCATATGCGCGGCACCCTGTCGGGTGCCGCTTTGCTTGGCGGCCTTCGGCCGAGGCAAGTGACGACTGGTACAGTCGAAACATGCCGTGGCCCGTTCTCGTTTTCGACATCGAATCGATTCCCGACATCGCGGGGCTGCGCAGCCTGCGCACCGATCCCGCGGAGGCGACGGACGAATGGGTCTACAACGCCTGGTGCGACGAGCGCGCCGCCGAAGGCAAGACCGATTTCATGCCGCTGCACCTGCAGCGCATTCTCGTCATCAGCTGCGTGTTCCGAAGCGCCGAGGGCTTGCGTGTGCACTCCTTCGTCGATCGCGACAACGCGAGCGAAGGCAAGATCGTCCAGACGTTTTTCAACGCCGTCGAAAAGCATGTGCCGCAACTCGTGAGCTGGAACGGCGGCGGCTTCGACCTGCCGGTGCTTCACTATCGCGCGCTGCGCCACGGCGCGGTCGCGAACAAGTACTGGGATCTCGGCGAGGACGATCGCGAGTTCAAGTTCAACAACTACATCGGCCGCTACCACATGCGGCATCTCGATCTGATGGACCTGCTGGCGATGTACCAGCCGAAGAACAACGCGCCGCTCGACGCGATGGCGAAGTTGTGCGGGTTCCCCGGCAAGCTCGGGATGGACGGCTCGAAGGTGTACGAAGCGTTTCTCGAAGGCAAGCTCGAGGACATCCGCCGTTATTGCGAGACGGACGTGATGAACACCTACCTGCTGTATTGCCGCTTCCAGAAGATGCGCGGCGGCTTCACGGAGGCGGAGTACGAAGCGGAGATCGCGTACGTCAAGGAGACGCTTGCCGGTCTCGCGCCGGCCGAGGCGCACTGGCGCGAATACCTCGACGCCTGGCGATAACCGCCTCTGGACTAAGTGCGATTGATCTTCTGGAGCAGCGGCCCGAGGATGTCCATCGGCAGCGGAAAGATGATCGTCGAGTTCTTGTCCGCCGCGATCACGGTCAGCGTCTCCAGATAACGAAGCTGGATCGATTGAGGCTGCTGCGCCAGAACCTGCGCCGCTTCGGCGAGCTTGGCGGACGCCTGAAGTTCGCCTTCGGCGTGGATCACCTTGGCGCGGCGCTCGCGCTCTGCCTCGGCCTGGCGGCCGATCGCGCGGATCATCGATTCGTTCAGGTCGACATGCTTGATCTCGACGTTCGTGACCTTGATGCCCCAGTCCTCGGTCTGGCCGTCCAGGATCTTCTGGATGTCGAGGTTCAGGCGCTCGCGCTCGGACAGCAGTGCATCGAGTTCATGCTTGCCCAGCACGGCGCGCAGAGTGGTCTGCGCGAGCTGGCTGGTCGCTTCCAGGAAATTGAAGACCCGGATGATCGCGCGTTCGGAATCGACGACCCGGAAGTACAGCACCGCGTTGACTTTCACGGCGACGTTGTCGCGCGTGATCACATCCTGCGGCGGGATGTCGATCACAAGCACGCGCAGGTCCACGCGCACCATCTGCTGGATGCCGGGAATCAGCAGGACGAGACCCGGACCCTTCACGCGCCAGAAGCGGCCGAGCTGGAACACCACGCCGCGCTCGTATTCGCGCAGCACGCGGATGGTTGCCGATACGGCCAGCACCAGAAGAAACAGCAGGATGAGAAAGCCCGCGGAATAGATCATGAATTCGCTCCTTGTTCTTCGGCTGAGACGCGCAGCGTGAGGCCGTTCATCGCCGCAACCTTGATTCGCTGATGCGGCACGAGAGGCTGATCGGATGCGACGCGCCAGCGTTCGCCCCCCACGTGAGCCCAGCCGTGGCCGCTTTCGAACTCGATCACTTCGCCGGTTGCGCCGAGCAGCGTCGCGGCGCCACTGACGAGCGGGCGCCGCTTCGCCTTCGCGGCCATCCCCACGATCGCGATCACCAAGACGGCAGACACCAGCGTGATACCCGCGACCATCCACGGCGACACGCCGAAGCCGGGGATATCGGTGTCGACCAGCAGCAGCGCACCGAAAGCAAATGCAGCGATGCCGCCGGCGCCGAGCGCACCGTGGCTCGGAACGAAAGCCTCGGCGGCGAAGAACGCGATACCCAGCAGGATGAGCGCAAAGCCCGCGTAGTTGATGGGCAGCATCTGCAATCCCCAAAGTGCGAGCAGCAGGGCAACGCCGCCGATCACGCCCGGCAGGATCATCCCCGGGTTCAAAAATTCGAACAGCAGGCCGTACACGCCCAGCATCATCAGCATGAGCGCAAGGCTCGGGTCGCTGACGACGGCGAGCAGCCGACCACGCCAATCGGCTTCGATCTTCACGACCGCTGCATTGCGAGTTGCGAGCTTCACTGTGACGCCCTCGCGCAGCTTCACCACTCGCCCGTCGAGCTGGTTCAGCAGGTCGGGCACATCGGCGGCGATCAAGTCGATGACATGGCGCGACAAGGCCTCTGTCGCGGGCAGGCTCGCTGCTTCGCGCACCGCCTGCTCGGCCCATGCGGCGTCGCGTCCGCGCAGTTGCGCAAGCCCACGGATGAAAGCGACGGCATCGCTCACGCGCTTCGCACCCATTGCGTCCTCGGGCACCGAGCCGCTTGCAGCGCCACTCGCGCGTGGAGCGGGGTGGCTTTCGGCGCCGCCCAATCCGATGGCGACAGGGGTCGCTGCGCCGAGGTTCGTGGCAGGCGCCATCGCCGCAATATGCGAAGCGTAGAGGATGTAGGTGCCGGCGCTGGCCGCACGCGCACCTTGCGGGGCGACGAAGCCAGCCACAGGCACGGGGGAGGCCAGCACGGCCTTGATGATGGAGCGCATCGCACCGTCGAGGCCGCCCGGCGTGTCCATGCGCAGGACGACGAGCTGGGCTTTCGCTTCGGCGGCCTTGTGCAACGCGCGCTCCACATGCTCGGCCGTGGCGGGGCCGATGCCGCCTTCGATGTCGACCTCGTAGACCTGCGCGGTCTCAGCGGCGCCGGCGCAAGCAGCCGCCGCGGCAATCAAGGATGCCGCGATCATGCGCACAAGACGCATCGCCGCGTTCATGCTCGCAAGCCTACTCCTTGTGAGGGCGGACGTCATGCTCGCGCCTGAGACAATCGGCCCATGACAGAAGGAGTTGAAAAACCCGCGCTGCCCGACGGCTGGCTCGAAGTCGACGCGCTCGACATCGAGGCCCAGGGCGTCGCGCGCCGGCCGGACGGCAAGGTCGTGTTCATCGACGGCGCGCTGCCGTTCGAGATCGTGTCGGCCAACATCAATCGCAAGAAGAACAACTGGGAGCAGGGCACGCTCACCGCGATCCATCGCGAATCGTCGCAGCGCGTGCGCGGCCGCTGTCCGCATTTCGGCTTGCACGAGGGCGCGTGCGGCGGCTGCAAGATGCAGCACCTGCATCCGGCCGCGCAGGTCGCGATGAAGCAGCGCGTGCTGGAGGACAACCTGTGGCACCTGGGCAAGGTCAAGCCGGAGACGGTGCTGCGCCCGATCGAAGGTCCGGCCTGGGGTTACCGGTGGCGCGCGCGTTTTTCGGTGCGCCACGTGCGCAAGAAGGGCGCAGTGCTCGTTGGCTTCCACGAGCGCAAGAGCCGCTACGTTGCCGACATCCGCGAATGCCACGTCGTGCCCAAACATGTGAGCGACTTGCTTTTACCGCTGCGCGAACTCATCGGCAGCATGGACGCGATCGAGACGGTGCCGCAGATCGAGCTGGCTTGCGGCGACGAGGTGACGGCGCTCGTGCTGCGGCATCTCGAGCCGCTGTCGGAAGGCGACCTGTTAAAGCTGCGAACGTTCGCACGCGAACACGAAGGCGTCCAATGGTGGCTGCAACCGAAGGGGCCCGACACGGTGCGGCTTCTCGACGAAGGCGGCCCCGCTTTGAGCTACGCGCTGCCGGAGTTCGGCGTTCGAATGCCCTTCAAGCCGACGGATTTCACGCAGGTCAATCCCCACATCAATCGTGTGCTGGTCGCGCGTGCGCTGCGGCTGCTCGATGTGTCGCGCGACGACAGGGTGATCGACTGGTTCTGCGGGCTGGGCAACTTCACGCTGCCGCTCGCGACGAAGGCGCGCGAAGTGCTGGGGATCGAGGGAAGTGAAGCTCTCGTACAGCGCGCGAAGGAGAACTGCGAGGGCAACAAGCTGGGTGGCGTCGCGAGGTTCGCGGCACGCAATCTCTTTGAGATGACGCCCGATCAGCTCGTCGAGGATGGCGTGGCGCAGCGCTGGCTGGTCGATCCGCCGCGCGAAGGCGCCTTCGCGTTATCAAAGGCGCTGGCGGATTTGCATCAGGACCCGGCGCTGCGCAGCGACTGGACGCCGCCCGGGCGAATCGTCTATGTGAGCTGCAACCCGGCCACACTGGCGCGCGATGCGGGTCTCCTGGTTCACCAGGCCGGATATCGCTGCACGGCGGCCGGTGTGGTGAACATGTTCCCCCACACCGCGCACGTCGAGAGCATTGCGGTCTTCGAGCTGGCTTAGTCCCGTTCGCCGCCGAATACGCCCAGCAGCACCAGCAGGCTCTGGAAGACGTTGAATGCGTCGAGGTAAAGCGCGAGCGTGGCGCTGATGTAGTTGGTCTCGCCACCGTCGATGACCCGCTTCAGGTCGTACAACATGTACGCGCTGAAGATGCCGATGGCCAGGACGCTGACCACCAGCATGCCGGTGGAGGAGCCGACGAAGACGTTGATGATGCTGCCGATCATCAGCGCCAGCGCGCCGACGAAGAGGAATTTGGCCATGCCCGACAGGTCGCGCTTGATCATGGTCGACAGGCTCGCCATGACGAAGAACACGGCGGCAGTGCCGCCGAACGCGGTCATCACGAGGCCGGTTCCGTTCTTGAAGCCGAGGATGACCGCGATGAGGCGCGAGAGCATCAGGCCCATGAAGAACGTGAAGGCAAGGAGCACCGGGACGCCGGCTGCCGAATTCTTCGTGCGCTCGATCGCGAACATGAAGGCGAACGCGCCGCCGAGGAACACGATGAGGCCCAGGCCGTTCGTGAGGTGCGCGGTGATACCGGTGGCCACGCCGAGCCAGGCGCCGAGCACTGTGGGGATCATGCTCAGCGCGAGCAGCCAGTAGGTGTTGCGCAAAACGCGATTGCGCTGTGCAACCGAACCGGCGTAGCCGTAGTCGAGTGTCTGGGTCGGGTCGTTCATGGTTCAGGAGCTCCTTTGCCGATGGGCATTAGATGCGCGCATTCTAGGTTGGTTCAAGAGGCGGTTATCCTTGCCTCGTCATGAAAACGAAATCCATTCTGGAACAGGCCGATGTCAAGGCCGTGGCGGCCGCGGCCGAAGCAGAAGCTCGCAAGAATTCCTGGGCCGTCACCATTGCCGTCGTCGACGACGGCGGACATCTTCTCTGGCTGCAGCGCCTCGACGGCGCGGCGCCGATTTCCGCGCAGATCGCGCCCGCAAAGGCAAGCACCGCCGCGCTCGGCCGGCGCGAAAGCAAGACTTACGAGGACATGATCAACGGCGGCCGGGTGTCGTTCCTCTCCGCGCCGTTACAAGGCATGCTCGAAGGCGGCGTGCCTATCGTGAAAGACGGTCAGGTGCTGGGCGCCGTGGGCGTGAGCGGCGTGAAGTCGAGCGAAGACGCGCAGATCGCGCGCGCCGGCATCGCGGCGCTAGGACTCTGATTCAGTCGATCACGAAGCCGGCTGCTGTTCTTCTTTCTTGATGGCGGCGACGGCTTGCGTTGCACGGCACTGCGCGACGATGTCCCTGGCGCAGCCTTCGCACTGGCCGCATTGCGTCGCGACACCCAGCTCGAACTGGATGTCGTCGAAATCCATCCCGACCCGCGCGTGGCGGGCGATCTCGCGGTCGGAGACTCGGCGGCAGACGCAAACGATCATGCAGCGATTATAAATGCGAATCGCTCGCATTGACGAGGCCGACCGTGCCGGACTTGATCCAACTCAGCTCGAAGGTTGTTCGCCCATCGCCGATTGCAGGAAGTTCGGCAGACCCACCTTGGCGAGCAGGTCGAGTTGCGTCTCCAGGAAGTCGATGTGCTCTTCCGTGTCGTCGAGGATGTCCGACAGGATTTCGCGCGAGACGTAGTCGCGCACCGATTCGCAATGCGCGATCCCGTCCTTGATCGTCGCCTGCGCGGCGCGCTCGAGGCGCAGGTCGCACTCGAGGATCTCGGGCACGTTTTCGCCAACCATGAGCTTGCCGATGTCCTGCAGGTTGGGCAGGCCGTCGAGCATGAGGATGCGATCCATCAGGCGGTCGGCGTGCTTCATTTCGCCCATCGACTCCTCGCGCTCCTTCTGCGCGAAGCGATCGAAGCCCCAATGCTTGAGGATTCGGTAATGCAGAAAGTATTGGTTGGTGGCAGTGAGCTCGTTGCGAAGCTGCGCCTGCAGATGCTGGATGACGAGAGGATCGCCTTGCATGGGTAACTCCCGGGCCTTGTTGTTGCCCGGGAGTATGACCCAATCAATTCCTCATCAAGTAATCGAATGCGCCGAGCGCTGCCTTCGCGCCGTCGCCTGCAGCAATGATGATCTGCTTGAACGGAACTGTCGTTGCGTCGCCCGCGGCGAACACGCCCGGCAGCGATGTCCGGCCCTTCGCATCGACGATGATCTCGCCGAAGCGCGACAGCTCGACAGTGCCCTTGAGCCAGTCGGTGTTCGGCACGAGACCGATCTGCACGAAGACACCTTCGAGCTCGACACGGTGTTCCTCGCCGCTGGCGCGATCCTTGTAGACAAGGCCGTTCACTTTCTGGCCGTCGCCGGTGATCTCGGTCGTTTGCGCATCGAGCAGCATCGTGACGTTCGAAAGCGTCGCGAGTTTCCTTTGCAGCACGGCGTCTGCACGCAGCTTCGTGTCGAACTCGATCAAGGTGACGTGCTGCACGATGCCCGCGAGATCGATCGCCGCCTCGACACCGGAGTTGCCGCCGCCGATCACCGCGACGCGCTTGCCCTTGAAAAGTGGGCCGTCGCAATGCGGGCAGTAGGCGACGCCCTTGTTGCGGTACTCCTTTTCGCCTGGCACGTTGACATTGCGCCAGCGCGCGCCCGTCGTGATGATGATCGACTTCGCCTTCACCGATGCTCCGCTCGAGAGTTCGACTTCGATCAGCTCGCCGGGCTTGAGCGCCTTCGCCCGCTGCAGGTTCATGATGTCCACGTCGTAGTGGCGCACGTGTTCCTCCAGCGCCATCGCGAACTTCGGGCCCTCGGTTTCTTTCACGGAGATGAAGTTCTCGATGCCCAGCGTGTCGAGCACCTGGCCGCCGAAGCGTTCGGACGCGATGCCTGTACGAATGCCCTTGCGCGCCGCGTAAACAGCAGCAGCCGCACCGGCCGGGCCCCCTCCGACGACCAGCACGTCGAACGGCTCCTTCGCTGCAATCTTTTCGGCCTCGCGCTTGCCGCCGGCCGTGTCGACTTTCGCGAGGATTTCCTCCAGGCTCATTCGGCCCTGGCCGAAGTGCGTGCCGTTGAGGAAGACGGTTGGCACGGCCATCACCTGGCGTTCCTGCACTTCGCCCTGGAACAGCGAGCCGTCGATCATCGTCGCTTTGATGCGCGGGTTCTGGATGGCCAACAGATTGAGCGCCTGCACCACGTCAGGACAGTTGTGGCACGTCAGCGAAACGTAGATTTCGAAGTCGAACTCGCCGTCGAGCTCGCGCACTTGCTTGAGCACCGCGTCGTCGACCTTCGGCGGATAACCGCCAGCTTGCAGCAGCGCGAGCACGAGCGACGTGAACTCATGCCCCATCGGCAGACCCGCGAATCGCACGCGCGGCGATTCACCCGGCGCGCCGACAGAAAACGACGGCGTGCGATGGGGCCCGCCTCGCGTTTCCATGATCGCCACGAGCGGCGATGCTTGTGCGATCTCGCGCAGCAACTCCTGCAGCTTGCCCGACGCCGGTGTGTCGTCGAGCGACGCGACAAGCTCCACCGGCTGCGTGATTCGCTGCAGGTACGCTGACAACTGAGCTTTGAGATTGGCATCCAACATGACGGGTTCCTTTCAAGGGCGCCCCTTGAGGGGAGGCGCCGAAGGCGCTTCGGGGTGGTTAAATTTTTCCGACGAGGTCGAGGGAGGGCGCGAGGGTTTCCGCGCCTTCGTTCCATTTGGCCGGGCAGACCTCGCCGGGGTGCGCGTCGATGTACTGCGCGGCTTTCATGCGGCGCAGCGTTTCCTTCGCGTCGCGCCCGATGCCGTTGTCGTGAACTTCGATGGTGCGGATGCGGCCCTTCGGATCGATGACGAACGTGCCGCGCAGCGCGAGACCCGCGTCTTCGCCTTCGGTGATCAGCACCTGGAAGAAGTTCGCAAGCTGGTGGTTCGGGTCGCCCACGAGTGGGTATTGCACCTTGCGGATCGTGTCCGACGTGTCGTGCCACGCCTTGTGTGTGAAGTGCGTGTCCGTTGAGACACCGTAGACCTCGGCGCCGAGCTTGCGAAACTCGTCGTAGTTGTCTGCAAGATCACCCAGCTCGGTCGGGCACACGAAAGTAAAGTCGGCTGGGTAGAACACCACGACCGACCACTTGCCCTTGAAGTTCTCCTCGGTGACGGGGACGAACTGGCCGTTGTGATACGCGGTGGCCCGGAACGCCGGGACTTGCGTGTTGATGAGTGACATAGCTTTCCTCTGTTGAACATTAATTGTCGATTGACAGAGGCTATGTTATGGGTGGCAGCGCGCCGGGGCCAATTCATTGGCCCAATGGCGGCCATAGGAATTTCGCGGGGGTCAGTACTCGAGCCGCTCGGGCCGGATTTCCTGAAGAATGGTCGTCGCGATCTCTTCGATGGACTTCGTCGTGGTGCTGAGCCATCGAATACCGGCGCGGCGCATCATGGCCTCGGCCTCGCTCACTTCGGCTCGGCAGTTCTCCAGCGCGGCGTAGCGCGAGCCGGGCCTTCGCTCGTTGCGAATCTCGGCAAGGCGCTCCGGCTGGATGGACAGGCCGAAGATCTTCTTGCGATGCGGCAGCAATGCACTCGGCAATTGCTGCCGGTCGAAGTCTTCCGGGATCAGCGGATAGTTCGCGGCCTTCAGGCCGTACTGCATCGCGAGGTAGAGCGACGTCGGCGTCTTGCCGCTGCGGCTCACGCCAACCAGAATGACGTCCGACTGCTCGAGATCGGCGTTCGACTGCCCGTCGTCATGCGCGAGGCTGAAATTGATGGCTTCGATACGGTCGTGGTAGGCCTTGCTCTGGCTCACGTCGGAAAACCTGCCGATGCGGTGGCTCGACGTCATCGCCAGCTCTTCTTCGAGTGGCCGCACGAAAGTGCCGAACATATCGAGCAGCATGCCTGTGCAGCCTTCCTCCAGCACGGCGAGGATTTCGCTGTTGACCAGCGTCGTGAAGACCAGTGGCCGCTTGCCTTCGACTTCGGCGACGTGGTTGACCTGCCGCACCACTTGATGGGCTTTGTCCACCGTATCGATGAAGGGCAGCCGCACGTGGCGCGGCTTCAATTCGAACTGGGCAAGGATGGCGTTGCCGAACGTTTCGGCAGTGATGCCGGTGCCGTCGGAGATGAAGAACACGGTACGTGAATGCATGAGGCCCGCCTACAATGGCGGCAATTTATCGCATTTGCGCTCATGCACCCCACCAGCCCATTCGAACAAGCACAAAGCTGTGCCCGGCTGCATGACCGCGCGCGCTCGCAAGGCGCAGACCCGGTTTCAAACTACGGAGCTTTCCCATGTCTGCACTCTTCGACGCGACCGCCCTGGTCGTTCCGTTTGAGAACCTGAGGATGACCGACGTCGAGGCGGTCGGCGGCAAGAACGCCAGCCTCGGCGAAATGATCTCG
>DATJJL010000318.1:0-3232 GCA_035492155.1 Ramlibacter sp.
GTGCTGCTGCAGCCGGGCGACAACTGGATGATGCATGTGGCGGCCGAGCAGATCCAGCCGGGCGACATCGTCGTGGCCGCAGTCACTGCGCCTTGCACCGACGGCTACTTCGGCGATCTGCTTGCGACGTCTTTCCAGGCGCGCGGTGCACTGGCGCTCATCATCGATGCGGGTTGCCGCGACGTGAAGACGCTGACAGAAATGAAGTTTCCCGTGTGGAGCAAGGCGATCAGCTCGAAGGGCACCGTGAAGGCGACGCTCGGCTCGGTGAACATCGCTATCGTGTGCGCCGACATGCTCGTCACGCCGGGCGACGTGATCGTGGCCGACGACGACGGCGTGGTCTGCGTGCCGAAGGCGATGGCGAAGAAGGCGCTCGAAGCCGCGACCGCGCGCGAAGCGAACGAAGGCGAAAAGCGCGCGAAGCTTGCGTCGGGCGTGCTGGGCCTCGATATGTACAAGATGCGCGAGCCGCTGGCCAAGGCGGGACTGCGCTATATCGACTGATATGACAGGCAAACCAACAAGCGGCGGTTTCGAGAAAACGCCTGGCTGGCTCGACTGGTACGCCGGCCCGAGCAAGCCGCAATTCAAGCTGCCGCCCGGCAGTGTCGACGCGCATTGCCATGTGTTCGGCCCGGGCGAGCTGTTTCCGTATGCGCCCGAGCGCAAGTACACGCCGTGCGACGCGAGCTGGCAGCAACTCTTCGCGTTGCGCGATCACCTGGGCTTCGACAAGAACGTGATCGTGCAGGCCACGTGCCACGGCGCGGACAATCGCGCGATGGTCGATGCACTCAAGCGGGCGAACGGCAAGGCGCGTGGTGTCGCGACAGTCAAGCGCAGCGTGACGGATCGCGAGCTCGAAGAGATGAATGCCGCGGGCGTTCGCGGCGTGCGGTTCAACTTCGTCAAGCGGCTCGTGGACTTCACGCCGAAGGACGAGCTGATGGAGATCGCCTCGCGCATCGCGCCGCTCGGCTGGCACGTGGTGATCTACTTCGAGGCCGTGGACCTGCCCGAGCTGTGGGAGTTCTTCACCGCGTTGCCGACGACTGTGGTGGTGGACCACATGGGCCGCCCCGATGTTCGCAAGCCGATTGACGGACCGGAGTTCAGCCTCTTCCAAAAATTCATGCGCGAGAACGACAACGTGTGGAGCAAGGTGAGTTGCCCGGAGCGCCTGTCGGTCAGTGGCCCGCCTTACCCCGACGTCGTGCCGTTCGCGCGCAAGGTGGTGGAGACATTCCCCGACCGCGTGCTGTGGGGCACCGATTGGCCGCATCCGAACTTGAAGGACCACATGCCCGACGATGGTTTGCTGGTGGACTTCATTCCGCACATCGCGGTGACACCCGAGCTGCAGCGCAAGCTGCTCGTGGACAACCCGACGCGCTTGTACTGGAGCTAGAAATGTTGACCCCCACGCTCCCCACTACGTGTGGTCGCTGCCCCCCGAGGGGGCGCTCAGCCTCCTTGAGGCGGCTCGGCGGAGGCTGAAATGTCCCTCGACAAGCCCTACAAGAACGTACCCGGCACGACGATCTTCGACGCCGACCAGAGCCGCAAAGGTTACTGGCTCAACCAGTTCTGCATGTCGCTGATGAAGGCCGAAAACCGCGAGCGCTTCAAGAAGGACGAACGCGCCTACCTCGACGAATGGGCGATGACCGAAGAGCAGAAGCAGGCCGTGCTCGCGCGCGACCTCAATCGTTGCATCCAGCTTGGCGGCAACATCTACTTCCTCGCGAAGATCGGCGCCACCGACGGCAAGAGCTTCCAGCAGATGGCTGGCTCGATGACCGGCATGAGCGAGGACGACTACCGCAACATGATGGTCTCAGGTGGCCGCGACCCGAAGTGGGGACGAAAGTAAATCACATGGCGCGCATCACTGCATCCGTCTATACATCGCACGTGCCGGCCATCGGCGCAGCGATGGACCTGGGCAAGACCGCCGAGCCGTACTGGCAGAAGGTCTTTTCGGGTTACGAGTTCTCGCGTCAATGGATGAAGGACAACAAGCCGGACGTCGTCTTTCTCGTGTTCAACGACCACGCGACGGCATTCAGTCTGGAGATGATTCCCACGTTCGCGATCGGCACGGCCGACAAGTACAAGGTGGCCGACGAAGGATGGGGACCAAGGCCGGTGCCTGACGTCGAAGGTGCGCCGGAGCTGGCGTCGCACATCGCGCAGTCGGTGATCCAGCAGGACTTCGACCTCACCATCGTGAACAAGATGGACGTGGACCATGGTCTCACCGTGCCGCTGTCCCTGATGTGCGGCGATGCGAAGGCGTGGCCTTTCAAGGTGATCCCGTTTGCCGTGAACGTCGTGCAATACCCAGTGCCGAGTGGCATGCGCTGCTTCCGGCTCGGGCAGGCAATCCGCAAGGCCGTCGAGAGCTTCGACGAAGACCTGAACGTGCAGATCTGGGGCACGGGCGGCATGAGCCACCAGCTGCAAGGTCCGCGCGCGGGCCTCATCAACAAGGAATGGGACAAGCGTTTCCTCGACCGCTTGATTGCCGAGCCGGAGGAACTCGCGAAGATGCCGCACATCGAATATGTCGAAGAAGCGGGCAGCGAAGGTATCGAACTCGTGATGTGGCTGATCGCACGTGGCGCGATGGCCGACGTGAACGGCGGCGCGAAGCCCGAAGTCAAGCATCGCTTCTACCATGTGCCCGCGTCGAACACGGCTGTCGGGCACCTGATCATGGAGAACAAGTAAATGAAGAACCTTCGAATCGCACTCGCAGGTGCGGGCGCGTTCGGGCAAAAGCATCTGGATGCGCTCAAGTTGATCGACGGTGTGCAAGTCACATCGGTGATCGGTCGCGAATTGGACAAGACGCAGGAAGTGGCGAAGAAGTACGGTATCGGCCATGCGACCACCGACTTGAACGAGACGCTCAAGCGCAGCGACGTCGATGCGGTGATCCTCGCGACGCCGACGCAAATGCATGCGTCGCAGTCGATCGCATGCCTGAACGCGGGCAAGCACGTGCAGGTGGAGATTCCGCTGTGCGACAAGCTTTCCGATGGAAAAGCCGTTGTCGAAGCACAGAAGAAGACAGGCCTCGTCGCGATGGTCGGCCACACGCGGCGCTTCAACCCGAGCCACCAGTTCGTGCACAAACGGATAGAAAAGGGCGAGTTCCACATCCAGCAGATGGACGTGCAGACGTATTTCTTCCGCCGCACGAACATGAACGCGCTCGGCCAGG
>DATJJL010000319.1:0-9511 GCA_035492155.1 Ramlibacter sp.
AGCCCGGCCCGGGCCACATTCTCGACATCGCGAACCTTGAAGGCGCGGACATGCACAGCAATTCCAGTTCGTCGAACGACGTGTTCACCAAAGTGCCGGCAGTGACCTTGGGCTTCTGGGTCATCAAGGTCGCTGCCACCACGCTCGGCGAGACCGGCGGCGATTGGGTCACGATGTCACTGAGGCTTGGCTACCTCGTCGGCACTGCGCTGTTTGCCGCGCTCTTCATTGCCCTGGTATTCACCCAGGTGAAATCGAGCAGATTTCATGCACTTCTTTATTGGGCGACGATCGTTGCCACGACCACGCTCGGAACGACACTGGCGGACTTCTGCGATCGTTCACTCGCAATCGGCTATGCCGGCGGGGTGGGCATCATCGTCGTGCTCCTTGCGGCAAGCATCGGCACGTGGCACCGTGTGGAAGGGTCGGTGTCGGTTCAGAGCATCGCAACTCCCCGCGCCGAGTGGTTCTATTGGGCGACCATCTTGTTTTCACAGACGCTGGGCACTGCACTTGGAGACTGGATGGCCGGAGCTGATCGCGGCGGGTGGGCTCTGGGCTACGAGACCTCCGCGGTCATTTTCGGCGCGGCTTTGCTCATCGTCGGCGCGCTGTACTTCTGGACGCGGCTGTCGCGAACGGCGCTGTTCTGGGCCGCGTTCGTTCTGACGCGCCCCCTGGGCGCCACCGTCGGTGACTTCCTCGACAAGCCCAGAACGCAAGGAGGCCTTGAACTCAGTCGGCTTTACGCGTCGGCAGCGCTGCTGGTGTTCATGGCGCTATGCATCATGCTCATTCCGCAAAGGCCCGCCCCTGCGGACCATGGCGCCGCGTGAAGAGGCGAGCGCAGCTTACGAACGACCAACTGCTTTTCTTCGCACGCCCGCACTCTTCTTGCGTTGTGGAGTGCGCGCGCTTGCGCCACCTGCGGGCAAGAGCACGTCGGTCTGGAAGATTCGCGTGAAATCGCAGCTCTCCCGGGCCATCGTGGTGACCGAAGAAATCAACGAGCTGCGCTGGTCGCCGCGGTACATGGCAACGTAGCGCGTCGGCGGAAACGCCGGCGTGACATTCAGCATTTCCAGCACGCCGCTGCTGATCATCGGCTGCAGGCAATGCCAGGGAAGGTAAGTCACCCCCAGGCCGGAGACGGTCATCGAGATCAGCGCCAGCATGTTGTTGCTGCTCAGCGAGGAAGGCGGAACTTTGACACCGTGCGCGCTGAGCCAGGGGTCGACCACCATGCCCACGCCCGACTTGCTGCTCTGGATGAGCAATCGGTACTTGGCCATGTCGCGAAGACGCAGCGGCTTTGCAGTGTCGACCAGCCCCGGCTTGCACATCCACGCCATTTCCAGCTCGCCGACTGCACGCGCTTCGCATCGCGGGTCCTCGAGCGCATCGGGAACGATGGCGATCTCGAGTTCGTCGCTCAGGAGTTTGTCGCGAAGCACGGTACTCGTATCGACATCGGGTTCGATCACGACCTTCGGGTAGAGCGATTCGATTCGCTGTACCAGCCGAGGCAGCCATGTCATGGCGGTCAGCTCGGTGACGCCGATGCGCAGGCGTCGCTCGATGACTTCGGGGCGCAGGAACTGCTCGACGGCTGCGTCGCGCTCGCCCAGCAGGCGCTGCGCGACCGCATACATCTCCTCGCCTTTGTCCGTCAGGCGCGCAGTGCGCAGCGTCCGGTCGAAAAGAGGCGTGTCGAACTGGGATTCGAGCTCCTGCACACGCTTCGAGATGGCCGATTGCGTCGCGTGCAACTTGGTGGCGGCCTGCGCAAAACTGCCGAGGCGCGCGACCCAATATATTGCTTCGAGCTGCTTGAAGGTCATCATGGGGAAGGCTTCGGGGAAATCCCTAGAAAGATCGATTTTATTCCGGTCGAACCGATAAAAAATATCGCTTTTTTTCTTGTGTCGCCCGGCGAACAATCCCGCCACATGCCAGCAGCCACCATTCATCAACAGCCCGTGCCGGCGCTCGCGCCGCCGCGGCTTGTCGACGCGTTCAGGAACGTCGTGACGCCGCACCTGAGCGACAACCTCGATCGCATGGCCGGCATCACGGCGCTGCAGCGCTTCCATCGCGGCCGCAAGCTTGTCGGCACTGCAGTCACCGTGAAGGCCCGGCCGGGCGACAACCTGGCGATCTATCACGCGATGCCCTTGCTCCAACCCGGCCACGTGCTGGTGATCGACGGCGGCGGCGATTCGAGCAACGCACTCGTCGGCGAATTGATCCTCACGTATCTCCTGCAGCGCGGCTGCGCGGGCCTGGTGCTCGACGGCGCGGTGCGCGACTGCGCGGCTTTCCTGCAAGCCGACTTCCCTTGCTATGCGCGCGGTGCGTCGCATCGCGGCCCGTACAAGAACGGGCCCGGCGCACTCAATGTGCCGGTCGCGATTGCAGGGCAAGTCGTGAACCCGGGCGACATCGTGGTGGGCGACGAAGATGGTGTGGTGACGTTCCCGCCATCCGATGCCGAGCGTCTTCTCGAAGCCGCGCGCCGCAGCGCCGCAAAGGAAGAAACGATCCGTGCCGAGATCCTCACCGGCCGCGTGCAACAAAGCTGGCTCGAGCCCTTCCTGGGCCGGCACGTATAAGGGAAAGACGTGCAGTTCCTTGCGACACGACTCGATTCGGTGAAGCCGTCGCCCAGCATGGCGGCAAAGAGCCATGTCGATGCATTGCGCGCAGCGGGCCGCAACATCATCGACTTCACGATCGGCGAGCCCGACTTCCCGACGCCGCCGCACATCGTCGCCGCGGGCATCGCGGCATTGAACGCAGGCCGCACGCGCTACACCGGTGCCGCCGGCATCCCGCCGCTGCGCAAGGCGATTGCCGCGAAACTCGCCAACGAGAACGGCCTTGCGTACACGCCCGACCAGATCGTGGTCGGCACCGGCGCCAAGCATGTGATCTACAACGCACTGGCGGCAACGCTCAACGAAGGCGACGAGGTGATCGTGCCGGCGCCGTACTGGGTGTCGTACCCGGACATGGTGGCGCTGCACGGCGGCAAGCCTGTGATCGTCACCAGCGACGAGACCACCGGGTTCAAGCTGCAGCCCCAGGCACTCGAGCGTGCCATCACGCCGCGCACGCGCTGGCTGGTCCTCAATTCGCCCAACAACCCGACGGGTGCCGTTTATTCCCCGGCGGAACTGAAAGCCCTCGGCGACGTGTTGTTGCGCCATCCGCATGTGTGGGTGATGACCGACGAAATCTACGAGCACTTCGTCTATGGCGGCGCGAAGCACGTGCCGCTGCTCGCGCTCGTGCCCGAGCTTGCGAGTCGCGCGCTTGTCGTCAACGGCATGTCGAAAGCGTACGCGATGACGGGCTGGCGCATCGGCTACGGCGCGGGCCCGCAGGCGCTGGTCAAGGCGATCACGCTGCTCTTGTCGCAAAGCACGTCCTGCGCCGCTGCGATGAGCCAGGTGGCAGCCGTCACGGCGCTCGAAGGCCCGCAGCAATGCGTGGCCGATGCGCGCCGTTTGTTCGGCGAGCGCCGCGACCGGATGGTCGAGCTGCTCAATCGCATCCGCGGCATTCGCTGCACCGCGCCCGATGGCGCGTTCTATGTGTTCGCGTCGGTCGCGGGCCTGATCGGGGCCACGACGCCGGCGGGCCGCAGGCTTTCGAGCGATGCCGAAGTCGCGATGTATTTCACCGACATGGCCGACGTCGCAACCATCGACGGCGCGTCCTACGGCTTGCCCTTGCACCTTCGACTGTCGTTCGCAACGGCCATCGAGCACATCGAAGCCGGCTGCGCCGCTCTCGCCGGGGCCGTCCAGGCCCTCACCTTCTCCCCCATCAACGAGGAAACTTCCCATGCGTAAGCTCTCACTGATCGCTTTCGGGCTCGCGGCTGCGGCCCTGTTCGCCCAGACGGCCCGCGCCGACCAGCTCGCCGACATCAAGCAAAGGGGCACGCTGGTGTGCGGCACGCTCGGCACGGCCGAGCCGTTCAGCTTCCCGAATCCGCAAACGCGCGAGACGCAGGGCTACGACGTGGATTTCTGCGGCGCCGTCGCCAAGGGCCTCGGCGTGAAGCTCGAGCTCAAGCTCATCTCGGTGCCGGCGCGCATTCCCGAGCTGATGCAGGGCCGCGTCGACGTGCTCGCGGCCAACCTCGGCTGGACGCCCGAGCGCGCGCAGCAGATCGCTTTCAGCGACAGCTACTTCGTGAGCAACCAGGTCGCCGCCGCGCGCCGCGCCGACAAGATGAAAACGCCTGCGGACCTTTCCGGCAAACGCGTGGCGGCCGCAAAGGGCTCGACGTCCGAAGCGGGCGCGCGCAAGCACATCCCGAATGTCCAGACCGTGAGTTTCGAGGACACGCCTTCGATCTTCCTCGCCCTGCAGCAGGGCAAGGTGGACGGCGTCGTCATCTCCGAACTGACCTTGGTCGCGTGGAAGAAGGATGCCGAAAGCAGCCCGGTGCCCATCGACGTGCTGCAGCCCGCGCTGTTCTCCGAGCCGTGGGGCATCGGCATGCGCAAGAACGAACCCGCGCTGATCGCGAAGGTCAACGAGATACTTGCCGGCATGGAAAAATCCGGCGAAGCCCAGAAGATCTTCGACAAGTGGCTGGGCACGGGCACCAAGTTCAACCTGCACCGCACCTTCAAGATCGAGCCGATCAAGGGCTGACGCCCGCCGGCAGCACTCCATGCAACCGCTCGACTTCTCCATCCTGCTGCATGACGATGCGCCGCAAATGCTGGCGCACGGCATCGCACTGATGCTGGAGATCACGGTGCTTGCATGGTTGCTCGCAATGGTGCTGGGCACCTTGCTGGCGCTGGTTCGCATGAGCCGCAGCAAACTGGCGGACACCGCGGTCGGCGCGTGGGTCGAATACCACCAGAACGTCCCGATGCTGGTGCAGATATTCCTGTGGTACTTCGGCATTGCCACGCTGCTGCCCACCGCGATGCAGATGTGGTTGAACCGGCACGGCGGCGAATTCACGTTCGCGACGATCGCCATTGGCCTGGCGACTTCGGCGTACATGTCCGAGGGGTTGCGCGGCGGCATCCGCGCGATCCCGCCTTCGCAGATCGAGGCCGCGCGCGCGCTCGGGCTGTCGTACCTGCAGTCGTTTCGCCATGTCGTGTTTCCGCAGGCCTTTCGCATCGCATTGCCGACGCTCATCAACCACACGGTGCTGCTGTTCAAGAACACTTCGCTTGCGATGACCATCGGCGTGGCCGAGCTGATGTACGCGACGCGCGAGATCGAAAGCCGCACGTTCAGGACGATCGAGATCTACCTGCTCGCGACGGTGATCTACCTGGGCATCTCGCTGCTGATCATGGCGGCCGGCAGCTTCGCGGAGCGGCGCATGCGCGTCGCCACGAGGTAGGCGCATGGGCGACATCTTTTCGATCGTGCACAACTACGGCGTGCTGCTGCTGGTGGGCCAGTACCCCA
The DNA here is from genome assembly GCA_035492155.1 of Ramlibacter sp. GTDB lineage: Bacteria > Pseudomonadota > Gammaproteobacteria > Burkholderiales > Burkholderiaceae_C > Ramlibacter. The sequence goes on from DATJJL010000319.1 coordinate 5,458, forward strand.
CTGGGCCGCTCGGGGGCCTTGCGCTCACGTTCATCCTGGCGGTGCTGGGCCTGGCGTTGGCATTTCCGTTGAGTGTCGTCCTGGCGCTTGCGCGCGTCAGCCCTTACAGATTGCTCTATTGGCCGGCGACGGCGCTGGTCTACGTGATGCGCGGCCTGCCGCTCATCATGCTGATCTTCTGGGTGTACTTCTTCCTGCCCGTTCTCCTCGGGCGGCCGGTCAGCGGCTTTAGCACCTTGCTTGCCACGCTCGTGATCTACGAAGCGGCATACCTCGCGGAGATCGTGCGCGCCGGCATCGAATCGCTGCCGCGCGGCCAGATGGAAGCTGCGCGCTCGGTGGGGCTGACCTACATGCAGGCGATGCGCAAGGTGATCCTGCCGCAGGCGATCTACAACATGGTCCCCGCGATGCTCAGCCAGTTCGTCTCCACGATCAAGGAGACTTCACTGGGCTACGTGATCAGCGTGAACGAACTCACCTTCGCAGCCAACCAGATCAACAGCACGCTGCTCACCAAACCCTTTCCCGTGTTCGTGGTGCTCGCGACGATCTATTTCGTCTTGTGCTTCTCGCTGACGCAAATGGCGCGCCAGCTGGAAAAGCGCGTGGCGCGCCGCCGCGCGGGCATCGCAGGGGCTGCGGCTTTGCCAGTGGCCTTGCCGGACATCGCGGCGATTGCCGAATGAGGACTCCATGATCCAGTTTGAAGGCGTGAACAAGTGGTACGGCGACTACCACGCGCTCCAGGACATCGACGCGCAGGTCGCAAAGGGCGAGGTCGTCGTCGTGTGCGGCCCATCGGGCTCGGGCAAGTCGACGTTGATCCGCACGGTGAACCGCCTCGAGGAAATCCACAAGGGCCGCATCCTCTTCGACGGGCAGGACGTGCATGCGCCCTCGCTCGACGTCAATCGCTTCCGCAGCCGAGTCGGCTTCGTGTTCCAGAGCTTCAACCTGTTCCCGCATCTCTCGGTCGCCGACAACATCATGCTCGCGCCCACCACGGTGCTGGGCCGCGACAGGCCGCAGGCGCGCAAGCGTGCAGCGGAATTGCTCGCACGTGTGGGCCTGGCCGGCAAGATCGACGCCTACCCCGGCCAGCTTTCGGGCGGCCAGCAGCAGCGCGTGGCGATCGCGCGCGCGTTGGCGATGGACCCGCCCGCGATGTTGTTCGACGAGCCCACGAGCGCGCTCGACCCCGAGATGGTCGGAGAAGTGCTGCAGGTGATGAAGACGCTCGCGCGCGACGGCATGACGATGATCTGCGTGACGCACGAGATGAACTTCGCGCGCGAAGTGGCCGATCGCGTCCTCTTCATGGACCACGGCCGCATCGTCGAGACCGGCACGCCGGCCGGCTTTTTTTCAAACCCCGGGAGCGAACGCGCGCAGAGATTCCTCGCCGACCTTCGCTCGCACTGATTTCCACTTTCAAACGATGCAAAACGAATCGAAAGGCGAGGCCTTCCCCGCCGAGCTGTCGCGGCAGATCAAGTCGCGCTTCCATCACGTCGACCAGGACTTCATGGGGCGCAAGCGGATCTACTTCGAAAACGCCGGCGGTTCGCTGCGCCTGAAGGCCGCCACCGAAGCCGTCACGAAGGTCGACGCCATTCCCGACAGCGCGGAGCGCATCCACGAGGTGGCCGCGTGGCTGAAGCAAGTGCAGGTGCGCGGCGTCGAGGACGTGCGCATCATGCTCAACGCGAAGGGCGGCACCGTCCACGCGTCGCTCACCGCGTCGGCCGCGATGTTCGACATGATCCGCGCCATTGCGGAGAACGTCCCCGGCACCAATATCGTGACGACGGTGCTCGAGCATCCGTCGGCGTACGACGCCGCGTCGCTCTATGCGCAGCGCCTGGGCAAGGAACTTCGCGTTGCGCGCAGCAATCCCGCCACCGGCGGCATCGACGTCGATGAGATCGTGCGGCTGGTCGACGCGCAGACGTGCATGCTCGTGTTGATCCAGGCGTCGAACATCTCCGGCGCGAAGCTCGATCTCGCGAAGGCCGTGCGGCGCGCGCGCGAGATCAAGCCGGACCTGTACGTGGTCGTCGACGCCGTGCAGCACGCGCCGCACGGCTTGGTCGACCTGCAGGAGGCGCCTGTCGACGGCATCAACATCGCGCCGTATAAATTCTTCGGCGTCCGTGGTTCCGGTTTCTCCTGGCTTTCCGAACGCGCGGCGATCCTGCCGCACCACCGGCTCGCGGGCAAGAGCTCCGACTTCTGGGACCTGGGCAGCGCCGCGCCGTGGCAATTCGCCGTGATCAGCGAGATCGTCGATTACGTGTGCTGGATCGGCGCGCAGTCCGCGCAAGACAAGGACAGGCGCGCGCTCTTCGTGCGCGGGATGGAGCGCATCGGCCTTCACGAGCGCGCGCTGCTCAATCGCTTGCTGCAAGGATCGCCCGGCGTACCGGGCCTGCGCCGCATTCCCGGCGTGACGGTGCTGCTGGACCACGACGACCTGCCGTCGCGCGACCTCATCCTGGCGATAGCGATCAAGGGCCTCGAGCATGCGCAGGCTGTGCGCGAATACGAAAAGCGCGGCGTCATCGTGTACGAACGCGTCGCGACGAGCATCTACTCCGGCCGCATGCTGGAATCGCTCGGCATCGAAGGCGCAGTGCGCGTGTCGCCGCTGCATTGCCACACGTTCGAAGACGTGGATCGCTTTCTCGAGGTCACACGGGAGATCGGCAAGGCCGCCGCTGGCTAGCCGCCGGCAAGTTCAGCCCAGCGCCTTCGCCATCATCGGCAGGCTCACGTCCATGCGGTAGTCGACGCCGCTGTGGTTGTCGTCGAACTCCTCGTAGACGTGCGGCACGCCCATCGCATCGAGCCGCTTGTGCATGCGGCGCGCGCCATACACGAGGTTGTACTGATCGACGTCGCCGCAATCGATATACAGCGACTTCATGGCCTTCATACCCGGGCCGTGCTTTTCCACGAGCGTGAGCGGGTCCCAGGCCATCCAGTTGGCCCATCGCTCGGGAATGATCTCGCAGGTGTCCAGCGTCACGGGCAGGCGCACGCCGTAGCGCGCTTCGCGGTCGGGGTCGAAGGTGGCAGCCTGCGCGAAGATCATGATGATGTGCGCGTCGCTGTCCTTGGTCTTTTTCGCGTTCCAGAAGTCGTCGATCCACTGGCCGATGTCGGGCGTCTTGGCGAGTGCGCGCAGCACCGGCACGAATTCGTGGCGATACAAAAGCTCGAAGCCCATGTCGCCCGAATGCACGGCCGCGGCGCTCCAGAAATCCGGGTGCAGCAATGCGTGCACCATTGCGCCGTAGCCGCCGCTGGATTTGCCGAAGATGCCGCGACGGCCCGCTCCGCCGCAACCGAATTTCTTCTCGACGAGCGGCACGGCTTCGTCGCGAAGGAAATCGTCCCACCGGCCCACAGCGGCCGAGTTCACATATTGATTGCCGCCGAGCTTCGTGAAGCAATCCGGAAACGCCACGACCACCGGCGGCATCTCGCCGCTCGCAATAAGGCGGTCGAGCCGCTCCGGCACGTTCTCGCTGAAGTTCTTCCAGTTGGTGTGGGCGGGGCCACCTGCGGTGAAGCCCACCACGTCGACGAGCAGCGGCAAGCCGCGGCCGTCGTGGCCGTGCGGCACGTACACATCGACGATGCGATGGGTCGGATCGCCCAGCAGGTTGCCCTTCAGCACCTTGCTGTCCAGCAGCAGGCGATGAACGGATCCGGCCGGTGTGTTCGGGTCTTTTCTCATGGGTCCTCGCTGAAAATAAAGCGCCATTGTGATGCGAGACTTCGCCGATGACACCCTCGTTCAATCCCGCGCGCTACAACCTGCTCTCAATCCGCATCGCAGTGGCGTGTGCGCAGCATGGCTCGCTCTCGGCTGCGGCGGCGAGCTCCAGCCTTGCGCTGGCAGCGGCGAGCCGCAGGCTGAAGGAGCTGGAGTCGTCCCTGGGCACGGCGCTTTTCGAGCGGCACCGGCGCGGACTCATCCTCACGCCGGCCGGCCACATCTTCGTGCGCAACGCGCTGGCGATGTTGCAGGCGGCCGAGCGCCTCG
>DATJJL010000320.1:0-11533 GCA_035492155.1 Ramlibacter sp.
ACGGCCTTGAGGGTGAGCAACTCAGGGTCGCCCGGGCCCGCGCCGACGAGCGTCACTTTGCCGGGGCGTAGTTGATGCGGATTCATGATCGGACGAGACGCAAGATATGTTCCACCTGCCGCGCAATCGGCGCAGGAACGAGCCTCTTGCCCGCCAGCACGTCGCGGGTATAGGCAGCCGTTGCTGGCGCCGACAGGTCGGGCAGATCGGGCAATTCGGTGAGCGGGCCTTCTTCGCCCGGCTCGAGCGTGATGCGCTCGCCGCGCACGAAGCCCTCGATGCGGCGCAGCCGCCGCGGGTCGGCCACCGGCTCGCCCTCGGTGCCGCGCAGGAGCATTGCCGTGGACTTCATGAGCTCGTAGACGGCTGTCATCGCGACCGCGTATTCGGGATGCGTGTAGCTGCCGACGATGACGGCCCGGCCTTCGCATGGGTTCATCAGCTTCACAAGACTGTGCGATGAATTGCGCACGCCGATCGCCTGTCGCACTTGGAGCAGGCGCTGCAGGCTCGGACAGAGCAGGGCGGTGGGCATGTAGGCGACTTCACTCGACGCGACAGCGCCGACTTGCGCGCGGGGCGCGATGTCGAGCGCAGCCAGCACGTCGGCAACCGCCACGCGAGAGCCTTCGGTCTGTGCTCCGTGGATCAGCACCGGCAAGCCCTCGCGCGCGAGCAGCAGCGCGAGCATGGGCGTGAGCAGCGGCAACTTGCGCGCACCGTTGTAGCTCGGCAGCACGACCAGCGGCAATGCTCCCGAAGGCACGCGATGCATGCGCAAATACGTCGCGTCGAGAAAGCCCGCCATCTCTTCGGGCGTTTCGCCCTTCACGCGCATCGCGATGCAGAACGCGCCCACCTCGAGATCGGACGCAGCGCCATCGAGCACCTGGCCGAAGAGATCCGCCGCCTGCTCGCGGGCAAGCGGCCGCGCGCCGTCCTTGCCACGGCCGATTTCACGGATGTACTTCGAGATGCTCATTCGGATGTTTGTCGGGAGCGGCCATTCTCCCAGAGCATTGATGACCTGGGGCTATATGCTCAATTGCGTCGCGCGGACCATCCGCTTGAGCTCAGGCACGCACGAGCCGCAATTCGTGCCGCATTGCAGGCGCGACTGCAGTTGCGCCAGACGCCGATCGTCGTCGCCGTCGGCGTCGTTCAGGCACGACTGGATCTGCGAATCCGTGACATTGAAGCAAGTGCAGATCGCCCGCCCGCGCGACGCGATCGCCGCGGGCGGCTTTGCGCCCGGCGCGAGAAACGCGCGTCCATACGATTGCGCGGGCAGCTCGTCTTGCAGCAGCGCCTTCATCCACGCCTCGGCGCTCGTGTCTCCGGCGAGCATGAAGGCTTCGAGCCGAGCTTCTGCGCCGCGGCGCGCGAGCCGCACAGTGCGGCGCTGGCCTTTGCGGCGATCGGCATAGCGAAGTGTTTCTGCGGCATCGAGCCCGAAGACTGCCTCGATGCTCGCGATGATCTCGTCGGGCGGCGCCTCGTAAGCCGCAGCGCGCAGAAGAACGCCCGTGCGCGCATGTCCGAACGGCACGCATGCGGCGAAGGGAAACACGCGTGCAATGCGCCGCAAATCTTCGCGAGCGGCCAACGCGCGATCCTCAGGCAGCCAGCCGATCGCGAGCATCGACCACGGCAACTCGGCCTTCAGGATCTTCACGGCCGTGTGCTTCAGCTCGGGCTGCTTCGACGAGGGGCAGAACACCGGCGTCGTGAGTGCGTTGATGCCCGCCACGCGCTCTCCGGTGCTCGTGCATCCGCACAGGTATTCCGCGCCCCAGTGCATCGCGATGAATGCCTGATTGAGGGCAAGCTGCCCGCTCGCCTCGGCTGGCAACACGAGCGAGCCTCGCCGGCTCGTCACATGCACGAGATCGCCCATGGCGATGCCGCGACGCGCCATGTCCTGCGGATTGAGTTGCACCGATGGCTCAGGCACATGGCCGAACAGGCGACCGAGCGTGCCGGTGCGGCTCATGCCGTGCCAGTGATCTCTCAAGCGCCCGGTTGTCAATGCAAATGGATAGCGCGCGTCGCGCGGCTGCGCCGGCGGCCGATAGCGCACGGCCGCGAACTTCGCTTTGCCGTCGCTGGTGGGGAACACGCCGTCTTCGTAAAGGCGCGCTTTTCCTTGCGCCGCGCCTTCGGGCATCGGCCATTGCAGTGGGGCGGCATCGAGCAGCGCGTAGCTCATTCCCGTGATGTCGAGATCGCGGCCGCGTGTGGTCTCGCGATGTTCGTTCCAGATCGATTCGGGCTTGTCGTACGGAAACAGATGCATGCCACCGCCGAGCCGCCGCTCGAGCCGCCGGGCGAAATCGACGGCGATCTCCCAGTCGTGTCGTGCAGTGCCGGGCTTGCCGATCGCGGGCCGAACGCGGCTGATGCGGCGCTCGCTGTTGGTCACCGTGCCGTCTTTCTCGGCCCACGTGGTCGCAGGCAGGAGCAGGTCGGCGTAATCGCAGGTCGCAGTCGTCCCGAAAGCTTCCTGCACGACGACGAACTCGGCGCGCTCGAGTGCGCGTCGAACGGTCGATTGATCCGGAAGCGACTGCGCCGGGTTCGTGCAGGCGATCCACAGTGCCTTGATCTCGCCCGCGGCTGCCGCTTCGAACATCTCCACAGCGGTCTTGCCGGGCTTGCCGGGCACCGAGTGCACGCCCCACAGCGCAGCGATTTCGTCGCGGTGCTGCGCGTTCGCCAAGTCGCGATGCGCGCAGAGCAGGTTCGCGAGACCGCCGACTTCGCGCCCGCCCATCGCGTTGGGTTGCCCGGTCAGCGAGAAGGGGCCCGCACCCGCGCGTCCGATCTGCGCGGTCGCCAGATGCAGGTTGATGAGCGCTGCGTTCTTCGCCGTGCCGCTGGACGACTGGTTCAACCCCTGGCAATACAGGCTGAGCGTTGCCTTCGACGTTGCGAACAGTCTGGCCGCCGCGAAAAGATCGTCCTTGCCGATGCCGCACACCTGCGACACGAGGTCGGGCGTGCACTCGCGCGCGGCGGCCTTCACGTCGTCGAACCCGTTCGTGTGCGCGGCAATCCAGTCGGGCTGCGTCCAGCCTTCCCACAGCATCACGTGCAGCAAGCCGTTGAACAGCATCACGTCCGTGCCGGGCTGGATGGCGAGGTGCAGGTCCGCGGCTTCGGCCGTCTCCGTGCGACGCGGGTCCACGACGACGATCTTCATCGCGGGGTTCGCTTTCTTCGCGTCTTCGATACGGCGATACAGGATCGGATGCGCCCACGCGGTGTTGCTGCCCGCGATGAAGAGGCAATCGGCGTGCTGCACGTCGTCGTAGCAAGCCGGCGGCGCGTCCGCGCCCAGCGTCTGCTTGTAAGCCGCTACCGCACTGCTCATGCACAGCCGCGAGTTGGTGTCGACATTGTTCGTGCCGATGAGACCCTTGGCGAGCTTGTTGAAGACGTAGTAGTCCTCGGTGAGAAGCTGGCCCGAGATGTAGAAGCCCACCGAGTCGGGGCCGTGCTCGTGGATGATCTGCGCGAACCGCCGGGCGGCGAGCTCGAGTGCGCTGTCCCATGTGATGCGTGCCGGCTCGCTGCCGCGGCTTTCGCGGCGCATCGGGTGCAGCAGCCGCACCTGCCTCGCGATCGAAGCCGCCGCGGTGAGATGCAGCGTCGAGCCCTTTGTGCACAGGCGGCCGAAGTTCGCCGGGTGATCCGGGTCGCCGCGCACGCCGGTGACCTGGTCGCCCTCGGACGAAACCAGCACCCCGCAACCGACGCCGCAGTAGGGGCAGGTTGATCGCGTTTCCTTCGGCAACTGACTACTGTCCCTTCGTGGGCGATCGCGGAACCGGCCCGGCGATGGGGCGCACCGCATCGGTCGCAAGGCTGGCGAGCTCCACGGCGTTCAGGTACACGGCGCCGCCTTCGACGCGAACGCTGAAGCGCTGCGTGCAGCCTTCGTCGGGTGCCTTGGCGCAACCGTCGTCCAGCCCGATCGTCCAGTTGTGCAGCGGGCAGGCCACGCTGGTGCCGAACACGATGCCTTGCGACAGTGGGCCGCCCTTGTGCGGGCAGCGGTCCAGCAGTGCGAAGACCTGGTCGCTGTCGTTGCGAAACACGGCCACGTCGATGCCGTGGGGCCGCGCCACGCGGCGCGCGCCCAGCACGGGAATGTCCTCGACGCGGCACACCAGTTGCCAATCACCCATGTTCATGCCTTCAACTCCGCATACAGCCCGGTGACATGGTCCATCACTTCGAGCAGGTTCTCGCTCGCGACGAAAACGTCGGCGAGCGGCTTGAGGTTGCCGGCCGCCGCCGTCTTCTGCAGCGCATGGTCGAACAGCAGCCACTGGGCGTCGCCGAGGGCAAGCTGTTCCTTGATCTTCGAATTGGCTTCGGGCGCGCTGCGCAGCACTTCGACAGCGGCGACGAATTCCTGTCGTGCCGACGCGAGGTCCTGCCTCGACGCAGCCACATCGACCGGCAGGACGGCCGCGAGATACGACTTGGCCATGCGCTGCGAGAGCATGCGCTGGCGGCCCGCGAGGTTCACGAGCTTACCCACGGGCTTGTTCGACAGTGCCTCGAATTGCACCGTGCCCGCCTGCGCGAGCGCGAGCACCCGAGCCGCACCCGCCAGCACCGGGGCTGCGCCGGCGCGCGAGGGAGCGCTGCCGACGAGAGCCGTCTTGTAATCGCTCCACGCTGCTTCGAGTGCAACGTAGGTGCCCCGCAGGTCGCCGGAGCGCGCGAAGCTCTTGAGCTCGACCAGTTGCCGGTCGAAAAGCGCCATCGACTTGTCCAGCACCTGCTGCGCAAGCTGCGTTTCGACCCCTTGCACCAGCGCGAGATAAGCCTTGCCCATGCGCTGCGACAGCATGCGCTGGCGGCCCGCCTTGTTGATGGCGTCGGCCAGGTCCGCCACCTGCGCGTGCGCGCCGCCACCGATCGCGACGACAGCTGCGGCGCCCACAGCGCCCATCCATTGCCTTCGCCGGATCATTTGGCCGCGACCTCCACCTGCGGCTCGTTCACCGGCACGATCGGAATGAACTGGCGCTTGTCGACCGATGCCTTCTCGTGCTCGAACCACGGATCGGGCTCGCCGTCCAGCGCAAACTGCAGCCGCTCCCACAATGCCTTTCGGCCTTCGTGGTCGTCCACGATCTTTTTCCTGATCGCGTCCAGCCCCACGCGCTGCACGTAATGCACGGTGCGCTCGAGGTACCAGCCTTCCTCGCGATAAAGCTGCAGGAAAGCGCCGGAGTACTCGAGCACCTCCTCGGACGTCTTCACCTTCGCGAGAAACTGCGCAACTTCGGTCTTGATGCCGCCGTTGCCCGCGACATAAATCTCCCAGCCGCTGTCCACACCGATCACGCCGACATCCTTGATGCCCGATTCGGCGCAATTTCGCGGGCAGCCGGACACGGCAAGCTTGACCTTGTGCGGCGCGTACATGCGCCACAGGGCCCGCTCGAGGTCCTTGCCCATCTGCGTGGAATCCTGCGTGCCGAAGCGGCACCACTCGCTGCCCACGCAGGTCTTCACGGTGCGCAGCGCCTTTGCATACGCGTGGCCCGAGGGCATGCCCAGATCGGTCCACACGCCTTGCAGGTCTTCCTTCTTCACGCCCAGCAGGTCGATGCGCTGGCCGCCCGTGACCTTCACGGTGGGGATCCGGTACTTGTCGACGACATTGGCGATGCGACGCAGTTCGTCGGCGGTGGTCTCGCCGCCCCACATGCGCGGGATGACGGAGTAAGTGCCGTCCTTCTGGATGTTCGCGTGGCTGCGCTCGTTGATGAATCGCGACTGCGGATCGTCCTTCGCCTCCTTCGGCCAGGTGGAGATCACGTAGTAGTTGATCGCCGGACGGCAGGTGGAGCAGCCATTGGGCGTGCGCCATTCCATGAAACGCATCGTGTCGCCGATGGACAGCAGCTTGTTCGCGCGGATGGCGTCGCGCACTTCCTGGTGGCTGTGGTCGGTGCAGCCGCACAGGGCTTTCTTCTTCGGCGCGGCCGAGTAGTCGCCGCCGGCCGTGAACATCAGGATCTGCTCGACCAGGCCCGTGCACGATCCGCACGACGCGCTCGCCTTCGTCTGCTTGCGCACTTCGTCGAGCGTGAACAGGCCCTTGTCCTTGATCGCCTTGCAGATCGAGCCTTTGGTGACGCCGTTGCAGCCGCACACTTCGTCGGTGTCGGCCATCGCGGCCGCTTTGTTCTGCCCTTGGTGACCTGCATCGCCGATGTTCGATTCGCCGAACATCAGCTGGTCGCGGATGTCCGTAACAGTACGGCCTTCGCGCAGCAGCTTGAAATACCAGCTGCCGTCCACCGTGTCGCCGTAGAGGCACGCGCCGACGAGCTTGTCGTCCTTGAGCACGAGCTTCTTGTAGACGCCGCCGAAGGGGTCGCTCATCACGATCTCTTCGCAGCCCTCGCCGCCCATGAAATCTCCGGCGGAGAAGAGGTCGATGCCGGTCACCTTCAGCTTCGTCGACGTGAGCGAGCCCGTGTAGCGGCCGATGCCGAACTGAGCGAGATGGTTCGCAGCGACCTTGGCTTGTTCGAACAGCGGCGCGACAAGGCCGTAGGCGATGCCGCGATGGCTCACGCATTCGCCCACAGCGTAGATGCGAGCGTCGGTGACGGTCTGCATCGTGTCGTTGACGACGATGCCGCGATTGCAATGGATGCGCGCCCTTTCGGCGAGCTCGGTGTTCGGGCGGATGCCGACGGCCATCACGACGATGTCGGCGTCTGCGCTGCTGCCGTCCTTGAACTTCACCTGCTTGACTCGGCCGTCGTCACCGCCGACGAGCTCCTGCGTGTTCGCGCCGATCATGAATTTCAGGCCGCGATCCTCCAGCGATTTTTGCAGCAGCTTGCCTGCGACGTCGTCGAGCTGGCGCTCCATCAGCCACGGCATCACGTGCACCACGGTGACGTCCATGCCGCGCTTCATGAGGCCGTTGGCGGCTTCAAGGCCGAGCAGGCCGCCGCCGATCACGACCGCCTTTTTGAACTTCTGCGCCGCTTCGATCATCGCGTTGGTGTCCGCGATGTCGCGATAAGCGATCACGCCTTTCAAATCCTTGCCTGGCAGCGGCAGGATGAAAGGGTTGGACCCGGTGGCGAGCAGCAGCCGGTCGTATGTCTCCTCGGTTCCGTCCTCGGCTCGCACGACGCGGCGGACGCGGTCTATCGCGACCGCCTTCTTGCCGGTGTGCAGCTTGATGCTGTTCTGCTCGTACCACTCCCACGAGTTCAGGACGATCTCATCGAGCGTCTGCTCGCCCGCGAGCACGGGCGACAGCAGGATGCGGTTGTAGTTGGGGTGCGGCTCGGCGCCGAACACCGTGATGTCGTACAGATCGGGCGCGACCTTGAGAAGCTCTTCGATGGTGCGCACGCCCGCCATGCCATTGCCCACCATCACCAACTTGGATCGTTTCATGCCCGGGTACTCCTATGGATGCTGTTTCAGCAAGGTGCATGCCAGCTTCTGGGGCGATCACGCACCCACTTGTGAAGCAGGCACGCTGCTGCCTTGTGCACGGCCGCCCCGGCCCGCCCACGTGCGCGTCCAGCGGCTTTGCATCAGGCGCAGCATCAGGAGCATTGCGATCGCGAGAACAGCGAATGCGAGGAAGCCCCAGAAGTACGTGCCCGTGAGCTGTTTCGACTGGCCCATCGCGTTGGGGAGGAACCCGCCGCCTAGCGCGCCGACCTCGCCGATCATCGAACCCGCGACCGCCGTGGCGAGCGGCCAGCGCAGCGGCACGAGCTGGAAGAGCGCACCGTTACCCGCACCGAGCGCCGCAAAACAGAGCATGAAAAGGAGCGTCGTGATCGTGAGCGAATGCGACGACGCACCGCATAGAACGAGCGACGCCGCGATGGTCGCGAGCACGCCGGTGAGCGTGTTGATGCCGCCGATGCGATCGGAGATCCAGCCGCCGACGACACGAACGCCCGAGCCCATGAGCGCCGCGAGCATCGTGAGCTGCCCGGCCTGTACCTTCGTGACGCCGAACTGGTCGTAGAAGTAGGTGGGCAGGAAACTCGACAGCCCGATGAAGCCGCCGAAGGTGATCACGTAGATCAGCGAGAACGCCCAGCCGTCTTTTTCGAACAGGCAAGCGACGTGCTGGCGGAAGCTCTGGTGCTCGATGTCCGGCGGCTCTTTCGCGAAGACGATCATCACCACCATCGGCACGAGCATGAAGAATGCGGCCATGCCATAGACGGCTTGCCAGCCGTAGGCATTGGCGAGCGGCGGCGCAAAGAGGACGGCCAGCACCGTGCCCGAGTTGCCCGCACCGGCGATGCCCATCGCGAGGCCCTTGTACTTCGGCGGATACCAGCCCGAGCCCAGCGAGAGCGCGACGCCGAAGCTCGCACCGGCGACGCCGAGCAACACGCCCATCGCCAGCACGTGGTCGTAAGTTGCGATCGAGAAATAGCCGTACGCAAGGCCGACGAGGATCAAAGCCATCTCGACCAGCGCCGCGTTCTTGCGGCCGATGTATTGCGAGAGGATGCCCAGCGGAAAACGCATGAGCGCACCGGCCAGGATCGGCACGGAGATCATGAATCCCTTCTGCGCAGCCGTGAGGTGATACGTCTCGCTGATGAAGGGCGCCATCGCGCCGTTGAGCACCCAGACCGCGAAGCAGAAATCGAAATAGAGGAACGCGGCGAAGAGGGTCGGCGCGTGCCCCGATTTCAGGAATGTGCGAAAGCTCGTCATGAGTTCGTCCCGTGATGAGTTGATGAACCAAATGAAAAGGCGCCCATCCCTTGTGCAAGCGCACGGGAATGGACGCCTTTGTCCTTTCAGTGCCGCGCGCTTCGTTGCGCAGCGGCTCCATGCACTCAGTTATGCACGGAGCGTGCCAGCGATCGACAGCACAGCTTCTGCCACGTCGGCGATGCGGCGCTTCTGGTTCATCGCCATCTGGCGCAGCGCGCGGTACGCCTCGTCTTCGGTGATGTTGCGATTCGCCATCAGCACGCCCTTCGCGCGCTCGATGAGCTTGCGCTCATTCAGTGCGCTGCGCACCGTTTCGAGCTCATCGCTCACGGCCTGAAGGCGACGCGCGTGCTCGTTCGCCATGTCGATCACCGAGCGCTCGAGCTGCGGGCCGATAAGCGCGGGCGCTTCCATGCCGGTGCTCGGCGGCACGAGGCTGCTCTCGCGTGCTTCGCCGATCTTGCGTTCGCACAGCGCTTTCAGATGGTGCGCGAGCAGGTCCTCGACATGGCGCATCGCATCGAGCCGCGTCGTACAGCATTCGTACCAGGCATCGACGAGCGACTCATCCATCGGTTCCCTGCCTATCGATTGACCGGCGCGACGCATGCGCTCGATCTGCACGATCGCGCCGTGATCGTGGCTCATGCGCTCGGCGTGCGCGATGGCGTGCTCCGCGAATTCCGCGAAGACGTCGAAGCAATGGTGCTGTTGCTCGACGAGGTGGCGCCAATGCTGCTGCTCGGGCGTGTCGATGCGGCCGCGCGCGAAGACGGCCGCACCGTGCGCGCGCTCCTGGCCCGCGAATTCCTTGCCCTGCATGAAATGGAACATCGCAACCAGCGCGCGCGAGATCTGCGGATCGCCCGCGCTGTCGGCGGCTTCGAACACCACGGCCAGCAGACCCGCGATAAGCCGAATGTACGCAGCCATCGCGTCGTGCAACGCGATGGTGCGCTCGGCAACGCGTCCGCGAAGCTGCGCAAGCCCGCTCGCACCTTCGAGGACGATGGCGACGCGATTGAAAAGGCGCGCGCCGTTGCGCACCTGGACTGCGTCATCCGCCAGCGCGGAGAACGCCGCGATCGCCTCTTCCAGCAAGGCATCGCACTGCGGAATCTGCTCGAGGCGCATCGCGCCAAAGCGCTCGCCTTGCGATGCGAGAAAGATGTTCGACATGCCGCGTTCGCGCTGAAGCGCATGGACGAGACGGCCGACGGAGTTCACGAGTTCGCTGGTGCGGGCGAGCCGCTCGAGCTCGGCGATCTCGCACTGGCGGGCGGTCAGCAGGTAATTCAATGCGGACTTCACGCCTCGTGTCCTGCAACATCCGTGCCGCCGCTTAAACTTGAAGCGATGAAAGTACTTGGCATCGAGTCGTCTTGCGACGAAACCGGCGTCGCGCTGGTCGAGGTGCAGGCGTCGGGCGTGCCGAAATTGCTTGCCGACGCGCTGCACAGCCAGGTGGAAATGCACCAGGCGTATGGCGGGGTGGTGCCGGAGCTTGCCAGTCGCGATCACATCCGGCGCGTGTTGCCGCTCGCGCGATCGGTGCTCGACAAGGCGCAGGCCGATGTCGGCGACATCGACGTCGTCGCGTACACGCGTGGGCCCGGTCTTGCAGGTGCGTTGCTCGTGGGCGCCGGCGTTGCGTGCGCTCTCGGCGCAGCCTTGGGCAAGCCGGTGCTCGGCGTACATCATCTGGAGGGCCATCTGCTCTCGCCATTCCTCTCGGCCGATCCGCCGGAGTTTCCGTTCATCGCTTTGCTCGTCTCGGGCGGCCACACGCAACTGATGCGCGTCGACGGCGTCGGGCATTACGAGTTGCTGGGCGAGACGATCGACGATGCGGCAGGCGAGGCCTTCGACAAGAGCGCGAAGCTTCTGGGCCTGGGTTATCCCGGCGGGCCCGCTTTGTCGAAACTGGCGGAGCAGGGCGACCCGAAGGCATTCAAGCTGCCGCGCCCGCTGCTGCACCGCGGCGATCTCGATTTTTCATTCGCCGGCCTGAAGACCGCGGTGCTCACGCAAGCGAAAAAGCTGGGCAGCGAACTCGAGGCGCGAAAGGCCGACCTTGCTGCCTCCACGCAAGCTGCGATCGTCGAAGTGCTGGTGAGGAAGTCGCTCGATGCCCTCGAGCAAAACGCCATGAACCGGCTGGTGGTGGCAGGCGGCGTGGGTGCGAACAAGCTGCTGCGGTCCGAACTGAATGCGATGGCAAAACGCCGCAGCGTGCGTGTGCATTACCCCGAGCTGCACTTGTGCACCGACAACGGCGCGATGATCGCCATGGCCGCGGCGCTGCGGCTGCAAGCTGGCGTGGAAAAGGCCACGGAGGTTTACGCCTTCGACGTGAAACCCCGGTGGCCACTCAATGAAGCCGCTGGATCCCGGCCTGCGCCGGGATGACGCCTCGCGGTGTCACTTGACTTCGATCTTGCGCGACTTGTCGACGGGCTGCTTTTTCGCGAGGGCGAGGGTGAGCACGCCGTTTTCGAGCTTGGCGCTGGTCGCGTCCGCATCGATTTCTTCCGGCAGCTCGTAAGCGGCCTTGTACTGGCGCTTGGCTTCGGCGCGCGTTTCGATGCGCACGACAGCGCCTTCGATGCTGATGTTCAGGTCTTCACGGGCGACGCCGGGAAGGTCGAACGACAGCGTCCATGCCTTTTCGTCTTGCTTGACGTCGAAGCCGAGCGTGTCGAAGAAGCGGTTGAAGCTCGGGTCGAAGGAACGGAACGACGGGGCGGTGGTCCGGGTGCGCAGCACGGGGGCGAAGAACATGTTG
>DATJJL010000321.1:0-18820 GCA_035492155.1 Ramlibacter sp.
CCGAGACCTTCATGCGAGCAACTCCGCAAGCGGCAAGTACGACACCATGTCTCCGCGAGCGACGGTAATGCCCGCCGGATTGTCGACGAGGCCGTCGGCCCACACGGTGGACGTGAGCACGCCCGAGCTTTGATTGGCGAAGAGATCGACACCGCCCTCGTCATTGCGGCGTGCGCGAAGGAATTCGCGTCGCTTGTCGGCGCGCGGCAGCGCGAAATGCGCAGGCAGGTGAATCGGCTTCGGCGCCAATTGCTTCACGCCCTGAAGCTTCAACAGGAACGGCCGCACCAGCAGCAGGAAGGTGACGAAGCTCGACACCGGGTTGCCCGGCAAGCCGATGAAATGTGCGCTTTTCACCTGGCCGTAAGCGAACGGTTTACCGGGCTTCATCGCGATCTGCCAGAGGTCGAGCGAGCCCAGCGATTGCACCGCGGGCTTGATGTGATCTTCCTCGCCGACGGAAACGCCGCCGCTCGTGAGGATGAGATCGTTGCCCTGCGACGCGCTCGCGAGCGCATCGATGGTGGCCTGCCGGTTGTCGGGGACGATGCCGAGATCGTCCACCTCACATCCCAGGCGCAGCAGCAGCGCGCGCAGGAAGAATCGGTTGCTGTTGTAGATCGCGCCGGGCTTCATGTCCTGCGGTGCGACCTGGCCGGGCATCACGAGCTCATCGCCGGTGGAGAACAGCGCCACGCGCGGCCTGCGGGCGACCACGAGCTGGTCGCAGCCGATGCTTGCGGCCAGGCCCAGCGATGCGGCAGTGAGGCGATCTCCTGCGGAGAGAACTACAGAGCCCAAGCGGACGTCCTCGCCGCTACGGCGGATCCATTGCCCTTGCGAAGGCACGCGCTCGATGCGCACACGGCCATCGTCGAGCGTCTGCGTGTCCTCCTGCATGACGATCGCGTCGGCGCCTTCGGGCACCGGCGCTCCGGTGAAGATACGCGCGATCGTTGACGGCGCGAGTGGATGTGCGGCGTTGCCCGCAGCAACGCGCTGGCTCACCGGAAACGAAACGCCCACATCAGCGATCTCGGCCACGCGCACCGCGTAGCCGTCCATCGAGCTGTTGTCCTGCGGCGGCACTTGCAGCGGCGAGACGAGATCGCGCGCGAGCACGCGGCCGTCGGCGTCAAATGTCGACACGTTTTCGGTATCCGCAAGCGGCGTTGCGTGCCCAAGAAACCGAGCGAGCGCCTCATCCAGAGGCAGCAATGGCGCGCGCGGCGAGTCGGTGCTGGATCGCATGCGCCCATTGTCCACCAGTCGCGCGTGGCGCGACGGAACGAGGCCTAGCTGCTCGGAAGCCGCCCGCCTCGGTGGATGAAGACGCTCGTCGGGTCGCCAGGCCTGCCTCTCTTGCCCTCATTCAATTCTCTCTGGGCGTTGACGGCAAGCTGGTGGTTGTATCGCTGCCCCCGGGTCACACCGGGAGCGAACAGCGGACCGTCGCCCTGGTGATGCTTCTTGCGCCCGCCGAGCTTCAGGTTGGGTTGATGAAAGCCGGCAGCATGACCCGAACTCGCGGCAGTGGCCGTTTGCTGGATTCGAGTCGCGGGACGAGCGCTCTTTTTGTCCGCGCGCCTGCGCCGAGTCCGTGCCTGATTCGCATTGACCGGCTGCAACGAACTCGATCCAGCGCCGTGGGCTGCATCGTCATCAGAATTGTCGCCCTCATCTGCTCCGTCGACATGGAAGGCCAAGGCCCTCATGTCTTCGCGCTCGCTGGCGCAACCCTGCTGGGTCAAAGCCCGGGCCGCCGCGCCCGCGCCCGGCGCGCCGAAGTCAGCCTCATCCAGCATCTCGTCGGGCAATTCCTGCAACCGGCTGCGCTCGAACTCCTCGATCACGTCGGCGAGAGGTCTGCCGTCGTCGCCCTCGTACTGGGAGTCGATGTTCAATAGGAACCGGAACGCGCGGTTCGTGTTCAGCCGCAGCACGTCGAAACCCACCGCCATCCTCGTCAGTAGAGGGTACTTGCTGCCTTCCTCATGAGCGCGTAGCAGGGCGGCGAACGTCCGCTCGAGGTCGAGGCGCCTCTGTCGCAAGTCGGCCTCCTTCGCCGTCACGAACATCGCGATGAGCTTGAAAGCGCGGACAAGTCTGTCCAATTGCTCCTTGCTCAGGAACACGTGGCCTTGCAGTACGGTCGGGTGGACGTTCAGCAAGAACAGCGCGATGACCTTCCACTTGCGCTCTTCCTCCTCGGGCACGTTCTGAATGACCCACTCACACACGCCCACGGCCGCGAGCGCGCAGTTGAAGTCGGTCGCGATGCTGTGCCACATGTCATGGATTGCAAGCACGCCCGGTTTGCCGTCGGGGTGGGCGCCTGCGAGAACGCCGTGCAACTGCGAC
Source organism: Ramlibacter sp. (assembly GCA_035492155.1). Lineage (GTDB taxonomy): Bacteria > Pseudomonadota > Gammaproteobacteria > Burkholderiales > Burkholderiaceae_C > Ramlibacter. Next base: position 2,362 of record DATJJL010000321.1, read on the forward strand.
TCGACGTCCCATGGATCGAGCAGCTTTCTTGGGCTTTGCATCTCGGCCCGCAAGCTGTCTTCATTGTTGGATTCCCGCGCGGCAGCGAGAAGAACGCGCAAATCGCCGAACAGCGGCGTGCCTTGAGAAGGCAAATGGCTTTTCCTGTAGAGGCCGAGGGCACCGGCCCCTGCCGCGCCAACCAGGGCGGGCGCGGCGAGCGGCGACGCCACGACGCCTGCGCCGACAGCAAGAGCGCCCAGGGCAGCACCGCCAAGCGCTCCGCCGGCGGCCCATTTCGCCATGCTCGCGGCTCTCCAGTCACAGTGCACTCGCATGCAGATGGAATTGCAGGTCGCCTCCTTGCGCGGCGGCAGCCCCACAAGACGATAGGCGGGCTCGTTCTCGAGCCTTCGCGCGAGAATCTGTCTCGCGGCCTCGTCACTTTGATCCAGCGCAGCCAGAAGCTCCGCGTCGTCGGCCATGTTCACCGCGACCCAACCTATCGAGCGGACTTGGCCAACTGTCAAATTCTCTCCGCTCGGCCAAACGTATTGCATCGCCTGGTCCGCCAGGGCCGCAACACGAGTCGGCCAGTTGGGGTCACGCTGACATCTCTTTGCTCCGGCGGGCGAATCGCAGAGCGTGTCGGCGACCCGCGCGCGCACGCCGGCTTTCAACTCGCTGATCTGACTTGGACTGTGACGGGGTTGCCGGATCGTGGCAGCGAAAAATGTCTGCCGGCCTTCCCGTTCCAGGATCACGTAGTCGGATGGCTTGGCGTCATTAATGGATGATGTGGAACGCATGGGGCGCCTGCTAACTTCTCACCACGGCCAGGGGCCCGCGAAGAATCTCCGTCCACACGCGTTGCGCATCGGCCATGTTCGACAGAAGCGATGCGAGCCGGCTTGTGTCGAGCTCCGCCACCGCGGCTTCGAACATGATCACGGCCTGCTTCGTCGAGGCGTCGAGCGCCATGCGCACGCCACCCGTTTCGCTCCAGACGAAGTTGTATTGGAGGAGGATCTCGTACATTTCGAATCGCGATTCCTCGGCGACTTCGCAGAGGTAGCCGCTGACCACGATGCGTCGCATTGCGTTGTCGTACTCGATGTCCAGGCTTTGCACGCCGTCGAACGCGACGTGCCAGGCGGAAGCGCCCTCGTGCGCGCTCGCGGGCGGCAGATTCAAGACCTGCAGGGCCTCGCTCAGAATCAGGGGGAACTGTTCGCTGGGCTGCATGGGCGATCCTCGCGATCGAAACGACGTTGCCCAATGGTCGGCGCTTCGACCTCAACAGCAAGAGACACAAGTCTTTGCTGCGCCGCGTCAAGCGTACTTGTCGGCCTGGTAGTCGAAGCGGTCGCCGTTATCCACCAGCCACTGCGCGACCGCATCGGGGTCGTTCAGGGGCAGCACCGGCCGCAGGGTTTCCGCAGGCAGGCGATCGGGCGAATCGGTGGCAATCGCCGCGATGAAATCGTCGTGCGGATAGCGCGCGTCCTTACCCGCATCGGCGCGCCAGACCTCGACCTTGAGCAGGTTGCTTTCCTTGAAACCCTCGACGATCACCCAGTCGACGCCGTCCCACAGCTCGGCGAGGAGCTGGTGAACGCTGAGCTGCGCGGGCTTTTCGAATTCGCGCATCAATGCGAGCCGCTGTGATGACGCCACCAGCACCTCGAACGCGCCCGCCTCGCGGTGCCGCCATGTGTCCTTGCCGGGATGGTCGATGTTGAAGCTGTGATGCGCGTGCTTCACGACCGACACGCGCAGGCCGCGCAGCTTGAGCGCAGGGATCAAGCGCTCGACCAGCGTCGTCTTGCCCGACCCGGAATAGCCCGCGAAACCGACAACCTTCATCGGTTCACCTTCATTGGCAGTGTGCTGCGATGAAATCCTTGACGCGCTTCGTATCGGCCGGCAGCACCGTCACGCGCTTGGGCAACTGCTCGATGCCCGCGAACTTGGCCGGCCGATCCGGCTCGCGGCCCAAGGCTTCGACGATGGTCTCGGCGAACTTGATGGGCAACGCGGTCTCCAGCACGATCATCGGCATGCCCGGCTGCAGGTAGCGGCGCGACACTTTCAGGCCATCGGCCGTGTGCGTGTCGATCATCGTGTGGAACCGCTCCCACGTGTCGCGGATTGTCGCGATGCGATCGGCATGCGTGCTTTTGCCGGATACGAAACCGAACTTCGGGTCGGTGGGCAGCTCGAAGCGGCCCTTGGTTGCGAGTTCGCCGGCGAAGAGTTGCTTTACTCTCTCGCCGTCGCGGCCGACCAGGTCGAAAACGAAGCGCTCGAAGTTGCTGGCCTTGCTGATGTCCATCGATGGGCTGGACGTTTCGTGTGTATCGGCCGCACCGCGCACGCGATAAATGCCCGTGCGGAAGAACTCGTCGAGCACATCGTTCTCGTTCGTCGCGACGATGAGTTTGTCGATCGGCAATCCCATCATCCGGGCCACATGACCCGCGCATACGTTGCCGAAGTTGCCCGACGGCACGGTGAAGTCGACCTTCTGCGAATTGCTGGTGGTCGCCTGGAAGTAGCCCGCGAAGTAGTAGACCACCTGCGCGACAAGACGCGCCCAGTTGATCGAGTTGACGGTGCCGATCCTGTACTTGCGCTTGAAGTCGAGATCGTTCGACACGGCCTTCACGATGTCCTGGCAATCGTCGAACACGCCTTCGATCGCGAGGTTGTAGATGTTCTCGTCCTGCAGCGAAAACATCTGCGCCTGCTGGAAGGCGCTCATGCGGCCGTGCGGCGATGTCATGAACACACGCACGCCCTTCTTGCCACGCATTGCGTATTCGGCAGCGCTGCCGGTATCGCCGGAAGTAGCGCCGAGGATGTTCAGCTCCTCGTGGCGGCGGCTCAGCTCGTACTCGAACAGGTTGCCCAGAAGCTGCATCGCCATGTCCTTGAAGGCGAGCGTGGGGCCGTTGGACAGTGCTTCGAGACACACACCGTCTTCGAGCTTCTTGAGCGGCACGATCTCCTTCGTGCCGAAGACTTCAGCGGTGTAGGTTTTCGCGCAGATCGCCTTCAGGTCGGCCGGCGGGATGTCGTCGATGTAGAGCGACAGCACCTCGAAGGCGAGTTCGTGGTACGAGAGCTTGCGCCAGCGCGTGAGCGTCGCGTCGTCGATGTGCGGATAACGCTCGGGCAGGTACAAGCCGCCGTCGGGCGCCAGGCCCTCGAGCAGGATTTCGCAGAAGTGCTTGCGGTCCGCATGGCCGCGCGTCGAGAGGTATTGCATGAAGACGTCGTCAGTGGTTCTTGGGCGATGCCCAAGGATTGATCAGGGTCACGCCCGTATCCGCGAAGTGTTTTGAATTGCGAGTCACCAGTTGAAGGCTGTGCACGGTCGCGGTAGCTGCAATCAATATATCGAAATCGTCCTGCGGACGGCCCATGCTTCGAAGAGAGGCCTTCAGCCGTCCGAAGGTCATCCACACAGCTTCGTCTGTGACTAGCGTTCTTTCCTTGAATCGCTGCTGAAGTTCACTCGCCCAACGCTGAAGGCCATTGCGCCTGCTTCCGTGCGGAAGGCTCTCGATGCCGAATGCGATCTCGCCAACGGTGACAGCCGCAAGCCGGCAATCCGAAATGTGATGCGAGAGCCACTCCCGGACGCCTTCGTCCGGCTTGGGGCGCACCAGCTCCGACACCACGCATGTATCAAGCAACCAACCGGCAGCCAATCACTCTTCCCCGAACATCGGCTTGCGGCGATTGCGACGAGGCATCTTCGGCAAGCCTTCTTCAAGACCGGATTTCGGAATCGACAACAGAAATTCCAGAAAGCCATCGTCGGGGACGGCTACGTCGCCCGCATCCACCGCGACCACCTTGACGACAGGTCGTCCGTGCCGGGTAATCACTTGCGGACCTTCGGACAGAGCCAGATCCATCAGCTCGGCGAGCCGGCTTTTCGCCTCCTGGACTTGCCACACGTGCGCCATTCACTTCCCCAATCTGGTCAGAATTATAACCACTCTGACCAGAATTTAGAAAACTCACGCCAACTCTTCCTTGCGGACGCGAACGATGGGCGCGAGGACGGTGGGAAGCGCCTGCATCTTCGCGATGACGTCGTTCATCGTGCCTTCGCGCACGCTGTGCGTGAGGATGATGAGGTCGGTCGAGCTTGCGCCCGTCTCACCCGTGGGGCGTTGCAACATCGCGTCGATGCTGATGCCCGCGGAGGCCAGCAGGCCCGTGACGTTTGCAAGCACGCCGGCCTGGTCAGCCACGCGCAGGCGCAGGTAGTAGCTCGTCACGACCTCGCTCATGGGCAACACCTGCGCGTCGCTCATCTGGTCCGGCTGGAAAGCAAGGTGCGGCACGCGATGCGCGGCATCGGCCGTGTGCAGGCGCGTGATGTCCACGAGATCGGCGATCACGGCGCTGGCCGTGGGCTCGCTGCCGGCGCCTTTGCCGTAATACATCGTGGTGCCCACGGCATCGGCTTGCACGAGCACGGCGTTCATCGCGCCTTCGACATTGGCGATAAGGCGCTTGGCCGGTACCAGCGAAGGATGCACGCGCAGTTCGATGCCCTTGGCTGTGCGCTTCGTGATGCCCAGCAGCTTGATGCGATAGCCCAGCTGCTCCGCATAGCGGATGTCCTGCGCGGCCAGCTTGGTGATGCCCTCGACATAGGCCTTGTCGAATTGCACCGGAATGCCGAACGCGATCGCGCTCATGATCGTCGCCTTGTGCGCGGCGTCCACGCCTTCGATGTCGAAGGTCGGGTCAGCTTCCGCATAGCCGAGCTTCTGCGCATCCTTCAATGCAGCCTCGAAATCGAGACCCTTGTCGCGCATCTCCGAAAGGATGAAGTTCGTCGTGCCGTTGATGATCCCGGCGATCCACTCGATGGTGTTTGCCGTCAGGCCCTCGCGCAGCGCCTTGATGATGGGAATGCCGCCGGCCACTGCCGCTTCGAAATTGACCATCACGCCGCGCTTGTGCGCCGCTGCGAAGATCTCGGTGCCGTGCACCGCGAGCAATGCCTTGTTCGCCGTGACAACGTGCTTGCCGGCGGCAATCGCCTCGAGCACAAGCTGCTTGGCGATGCCATAGCCGCCGATCAATTCGATGACGATGTCGATGTCGGGGTTGGCGATGACGGCGCGCGCGTCGTTCACCACCTTCGCGCTGGAGCCGACGACGGACTGCGCACGCGCCGTGTCGAGGTCCGCGACCATCGTGATCTCGATGCCGCGGCCGGCGCGGCGCTTGATCTCTTCCTGGTTGCGTTGAAGGACGTTGAAAACGCCGCTGCCGACGGTGCCGATGCCCAGCAGGCCGGCTTGGATGGGTTTCATTGCGTTCATTGAGAGTGACGCTTGCGGTACTGTTCGAGGAACCTGGAGATACGGCCGATGGCTTCGCGCAGGTCGTCTTCGTGCGGAAGGAACACGATGCGGAAATGGTCGGGCGTGTGCCAGTTGAAGCCGGTGCCCTGCACGAGCATCACTCGCGTTTCCTGCAGCAGCTCGAGGAAGAACTCGCGGTCGTCCACGATCGGATAGATTTTCGGGTCCAGGCGCGGGAACATGTACAGCGCCGCGCTCGGCTTGACGCACGTTACGCCCGGAATTTGCGTGATGAGTTCGTACGCGAGGTCTCGCTGGCGGCGCAGGCGCCCGCCTTCGCCCACCAGGTCGTTGATGCTCTGGTAGCCGCCGAGCGCCGTCTGGATGGCGTACTGGCCCGGCACATTGGCGCACAGGCGCATGTTCGACAGCATGTTCAGGCCCTCGATGTAATCGGTGGCCATGCGCTTGTCGCCGGAGACGAAGACCCATCCGGCGCGATAGCCGCAGGAGCGATAGCTCTTCGACAGCGAATTGAAGGTGAGCGTGAGCACGTCTTCCGACAGGCTCGCGATGGGCGTGTGCTTCGCGCCGTCGTACAGCACCTTGTCGTAGACCTCATCGGCGAAGATCACCAGGCCATGCTGCCGCGCGATGGCGACGATCTCCAGCAGCAGTTCGCGCGAATAGAGCGTACCCGTCGGGTTGTTCGGGTTGATGACGACGATGCCCTTGGTGCGGGGCGTAATCTTCTTGCGGATGTCCTGCGGGTCGGGCATCCAGCCGTTCGATTCATCGCACAGGTAGTGCACCGGCGTGCCGCCCGACAGGCTCGTCGCTGCGGTCCACAGCGGATAGTCAGGTGCCGGGAGCAAGAGCTCGTCGCCGTCGTCGAGCAGCGCGTTGGTCGACATCGCGATGAGCTCGCTCGCGCCGTTGCCGAGGTAGATGTCGTCGAGCGTGACGCCCTTGATGCCTTGCTTCTGCGTCTCGTGCATCACGGCCTTGCGCGCCGCGAAGATGCCCTTGCTGTCCGAGTAGCCGGCAGAGCTGGCGAGATTGCGCGCCATGTCCTGCTGGATCTCCTCCGGCGCGTCGAAACCGAACACGGCGAGGTTGCCGATGTTCAGGCGGATGATCTTGTGCCCTTCTTCTTCCATCCGGTGCGCGGCTTCCATGATGGGACCGCGGATGTCGTAGAGCACGTTGGCCAGCTTGGCGGATTTATGGACGGTCTTCAAAGCCCCTCCTACAAGGGCGGTCCGAGGGAGAAAAGTACAATTTGACCATAGTTCCGCTGGGCTTTCCGCAGCGCAGCAAGGAACGAGCGAAGCGAAGTGACGCATCCCGGCGCAGGCCGGGAACCAGTGACTTTTCAATGAAACTCCAACCCGATCAATTCGACGTCCAGGCGATCAGCGGCTACGGCCCCGGCTGGGTCGGCGTCAATGGCGAAAAGATCACGCACAGCGTCATCGTCGCGTCCACCGGCGAGCGGATTGCATGGCATGCGTCACGCTTTGATGAACTCGGTCCCGAGCACTTCGCCGAGCTTGCAAAGCTGGGCCCCGAGGTTGCGGTGTTCGGCAGCGGCGATCGCATCCGTTTCCCGCGGCCTGCATGGCTGAAGCCGCTCATCGAAGGGGGCATCGGCCTGGAAACCATGGACACGGCTGCGGCCTGCCGCACCTACAACATCCTGGCCCAGGAGGGACGCAAGGTCGCAGTAGCACTTCTGCTGGAAACCGAGGGTGGCTGAGCAGGAGGAGTGAACGGTTTCGAGGTAAAATCAAATGCTCGCCGAAGGGCGAGCCCTTCCTCTGTCACACGAGAAATCAAAACCCATGGCGATCGTTGTCAACAAGCCCATCCCTGAATTCGAAGCCAACGCCACGGGCGGCATCAAGGTCACAAACACGTCCCACCTGGGAGAGGTGCTCGTCCTTTATTTCTATCCCAAGGACAACACCCCCGGCTGCACCACCGAGGCCATGCAGTTTCGCGACAAGTACAAGGACTTCGTGAAGGCCGGCGCAACGGTCTTCGGCGTTTCCCGCGACAACATGAAGTCGCACGAGGAATTCAAGTCCAAGCTCGAGCTTCCCTTCGAGCTCATCGCGGACACCGAAGAAAAGATGTGCCACATGTTCGGCGTCGTGAAAAACAAGATCATGTACGGCAAGAAGGTGAAGGGCATCGAGCGCTCCACCTTCCTCATCGGTGCCGATGGCGTGCTGAAGCAGGAGTGGCGCGGCCTGAAGGTGCCGGGCCACGTCGACGAAGTGCTCAAGGCCGTCAAGCTCCTGAAAAAAGCTGCGTGATCACCGCGTCGTAGGCCTGATGCATGGGCGCAACACGGCGCGGGCCGACATTGTCGCGTCGGGCGCGCTGTGCATAATGAGCCCATGCTGTTGATCCAGGCGCCATGCGCCGTCACTGCTGAAGTTGAGAAAGCCGCTGCGGTTTCCGGGCGGCTTTTTCGTTTCTTGGCCACCTCGACAGGGAAACCTCACATCCATGCCTTTGCCTCCCGCCCCCACGAAGCGCGCTGCCCTGCTCCCGCCGCAAGCCTACGACTCACCGGCCCGGCCCTCGCACAAGGCGCGAAAACATGCTGGGGAACATGAGGGCAGCCCGATAGCCGAGCGACCTGTCGTCCTCGACTTCGATCCACACGGCGGCGCGGGCGGCGGCGAGCCGCATGCCGAGGCCCTGCTGCGTGGCGAGCCCGAATACCTGGAAGATGCCGAAACGGTCGTGCGCAAGGCGATGCAGCCTGCCCCACGCGCCACGAAGAAGGCGCCGAGATCCACCGGCCCCAAGAAGCTCTTCGTGCTGGACACCAACGTGTTGATGCACGACCCGATGAGCCTTTTCCGCTTCGAGGAACACGACATCTTCCTGCCGATGATCGTGCTCGAAGAGCTCGACAGCCACAAGAAGGGCACGACCGAAGTCGCGCGCAATGCACGCCAGGCCAGCCGCTCGCTCGACGCACTGGCAGCTGCGAAGGGCGCGGACATCGCCACGGGGCTGAAGCTCGAATCGACCGGCCACCCGGAAGCGCGCGGGTGCCTTTTCTTCCAGACGAAGCCACTGGGCGCCGACCTGCCGCTCAGCCTGCCGCAGGGCAAGGCCGACAACCAGATCCTCTCCGTCGTCCAGGCCCTGCGAGAGCAGCACAAGCCGCGCGAGGTGGTCCTCGTCTCCAAGGACATCAACATGCGCGTGAAGGCACGCGCGCTGGGCCTGAACACCGACGACTACCAGAACGACAAGACGCTGGACGACATCGACCTGCTCTACGCGGGTGCGCTCGCGCTGCCGTCGGATTTCTGGGCCAAGCACGGCAAGACGGTGGAAAGCTGGCAAAGCGGCCAGCACACCTACTACCGCATCAGCGGGCCGATCGTGCCGAGCCTGCTCATCAACCAGTTCGTGTTCTTCGAATCGCCCGGTGAGCCGAGCCTTTATGCACGCGTGACCGAGATTCGCGGCAAGACCGCCGTGCTCAAGACGCTGAAGGATTACGGGCACCTCAAGAACGCCGTCTGGGGCGTCACCACGCGCAACCGCGAACAGAACTTCGCGATGAACCTGCTGATGGACCCGGAGATCGATTTCGTCACCCTCACCGGCACGGCCGGCACGGGCAAGACGCTGCTCACGCTGGCCGCGGGGCTCACGCAAGTGCTCGACGACCGCCGCTACACCGAGATCATCATGACCCGCGCCACGGTGAGCATGGGCGAGGACATCGGCTTTCTCCCCGGCACCGAAGAAGAAAAGATGGGCCCGTGGATGGGCGCGCTGGACGACAACCTCGAGGTGCTCGGCAAGACCGAGGGCAGCGCCGGCGAATGGGGCCGCGCCGCGACCAACGAATTGATCCGCAGCCGCATCAAGATCAAGAGCATGAACTTCATGCGCGGGCGCACGTTCCTCAACAAGTACGTGATCGTCGACGAAGCGCAGAACCTCACGCCCAAGCAGATGAAGTCGCTCATTACGCGCGCGGGCCCAGGCACGAAGATCATCTGCATGGGCAACCTCGCGCAGATCGACACGCCCTACCTCACCGAAGGCTCATCGGGGCTGACCTTCGCCGTCGACAAGTTCAAGAACTGGCCGCACAGCGGACACATCACGCTCGCGCGTGGCGAGCGCTCGCGGCTGGCCGATTTCGCGAGCGAGGTGCTTTAAGAGCCGGAGGCGACTTTCACCATCGCTGTCGTCTGGCTTTGCGCCGCGGCGGCGATCCGTTGCGCCTGCTGCTCCTGGGCGATGCGGATCACTTCCTCGGGCTTCCACGCGCGGAATTCGCACTTGACCTGCGGGTCCATCTGCTTGTGCACAGCGCACATCTGCCAGAACTCGCGCTCGGTCTCGCCTTTTTTCCACACGCCGTAGCCGACAGCGAGGCCGACCACCGGAGCTGCGACGCTCGCACCGGCCAGTATCAGCAAGTTGCTGGCGGCCGCGCCCCAGCTCGTGGCGGACACCGCGTCCATGATGGGCTGGCCCTCTTCCCGCGGCAAGGTCTTGGCGTGTTGGATCACCGCCATGCGGATCGGCAGCGTCATCCAGCCAAGTGGGTTGGTCTCGACCAGGCCCGGCGTGGCCAGTGCGGCGCCGGTGGTCACGGCGTCGGCCGCGGTGCCCATATAGGCCTCGTTCTCGCCGGCGAAGGCCGCCGAGATAAAGGCCATCGAAATCGCTGCGACCGTCAACTGCTTCCTCATGCTCGTTCTCCTGGAACCATGAGATCAGTCTCGGCCCGTCGGACAGCGCGGGCTTAGGTGAATGTGCTGGATGGAACCAGCATTTTTCCGGGGCACCCTTAGGGAGGATGCTTATCAAGGCGCTGAGTATCTGCGGCCAAGGCGGCCGGTCAAAGTGCTATTCCAGTGCGAAATGCACCTCAGGCCAGGCCGCACCACACCGCGATGCGATGGGCGATGTCGACCCACAGGGCGAACACTGCCGCAATGACGAGCAGCAGTCCCGAGATGCGCGTGCCCGCGGTGCCGCGCAGCTTGGCAAAAACAGGCGGCGCGGCGGCGAGCCACACGCCGCTGCCAAGCGCGAACAAGGCCATCGAGATCGCGCCGTGGACCGCCGATCCGCTGAGCGATGCGACGAGCAGTGCCGAATACAGAAGCCCGCAAGGCATGAAGGCCCACGCCGCGCCCGCAGCGAACAAGCCGCCGCGCGTGCCGACCCAAGGGCGCATGCGCTTCCACATCGTCCGGCCCGCATCGCTCACCCATTCGGGCTGGCGCGCGAGCATCAAAAGCATCAGGCCCCAGCCGAGCACGGCCACGTGAAAGAGCGTCCACACGGGGCGCAGTGCCGCCGTCTGGCCAACGAGCCATGACAAGCCCTGCACCGTTTCTGCGGCTAGCGCACCGGCGACCGAATAACCGGCAAGTCGCCCGGCCTGGAAGATCCAGGATGACTTCGGGCGGCTTGCGCTCATTCGCACCACGCCTGCGCAAGCAGCGCCGCACATGGCGGTGCAGTGCGGCCCGCCCGCCAGGCCCATGACGAGGGCCGTGGCCGCCAGCGCGTACGACATCAGATGATTCGCGAGAACTTTGCGCGGTTCTGGTCCGCCCGCACGTAGCGGTCGAACACCATGGCAATCGCGCGCACGACATACCAGCCGGTGGGCGTGACTTGAATGCCGCTGTCGTCGACCGTGCAAAGGCCCATCGCTTCGTAGTCACGCAGTTTCTCGAGCTCGGGCTCGAAATACTCGCGGAACTGCAGCAACCACGCGAGTTCGATGGACTCGAACAGCACCTGGCCCTGGCACATGAGCGCCATGATCACCGCACGGCGCGCCAGGTCGTCGCGCGACAGCGCGAGCCCACGCACCACCGGCAGGCGGCCGTGCTCGAGATGGTCCGTGTATTCCTCGAGCGTCTTGGCGTTCTGCGAATAGGTCGCGCCGATGCGACCGATGGCGGAGACGCCCAGTCCGATCAGGTCGCAATCGGGCTGCGTGCTGTAGCCCTGGAAGTTGCGGTGCAACCTGCCTTGGCGCTTCGCGACGGCCAGCGCGTCGTTCGGCAGCGCGAAGTGGTCCATGCCGATGTAGACATAGCCTGCGGCCTGCAGCTTTTCCAGCGCACGCGAGAGCATCGCGAGCTTGTCGGCGCCGCCGGGCAGATCGGCGGAATGAATCCGGCGCTGCGGCTTGAAGCGATCGGGCAGGTGCGCATAGCCATAAAGCGCGATGCGGTCGGGCCGGATCTGCTCGACCTTCTCCAGCGTGCGCTCGAACGATTCGGGCGTCTGCAACGGCAGGCCGTAGATCAGGTCCACGTTGATCGAGTCGAAGCCGATGGTCCTGGCTGCGTCCATCAGCTGTGCAACTTGCTCGAAAGGCTGCACACGATGCACCGCCTGCTGAACGGAGGTCTCGAAATCCTGCACGCCGAAGCTGATGCGGTTGAAGCCCAGGTCGGCAAGATGCGCCAGGCGCTTCGCATCGACGGTGCGCGGATCGATTTCGATCGAGCGTTCGCCGCCCGCCACGAGGCTGAAGCTGCGGCGAAGCATCGCCATCAGGGACGTGAGCTCGTCGTCCGTCAGGAACGTCGGCGAGCCGCCGCCCAGGTGAAGCTGCGTGACCGACTGGTTCATCCCCAGCTGCAGCGTGTACAGGTCCACCTCGCGCGAGAGCAGGCGCAAGTACTCGGCGCCCCTTTCGTGCTTCCTGGTGATGATCTTGTTGCACGCGCAGTAGTAGCAAAGCTGCTCGCAAAACGGGATATGCACGTAAAGCGACAGCGGGATCGAGAGCGCCGCGTGCCCTGCACGCCGTTGCTCGAGGGCGCGGGACAAGTCCGGCGCGCCGAACGCCTCCACAAAGCGGTCGGCCGTCGGGTACGAGGTATATCGGGGGCCCGCCACATCGAAGCGGCGCAGCAGATCTGGGGTGATCGGGATCATGCAGCGACTGTGGCCCCGGCCCGTTCGGGGCGGCTTGACTCAAGTCAATTCCGGGCACCCCCCAGCCCCGAGAATTTGACGAACATCATGAACGTCACAACCCTCCAATCGAAGGCATCGCCGGCGACGCCCATTGCCACTGCGCTCAGCGTCGCCTGTTCGAAATGCAATTTGCGCGAACTGTGCATGCCTGTCGGGCTGAACCCGCGGGAGCTCGAGAAGATCGACGAGCTGGTTGCCACCCGGCGCAAGATCAAGCGGGGCACAGCGCTGTTCCGCAGCGGCGAGGCGTTCAGGTCGCTCTATGCGATTCGCACCGGCTTCTTCAAGACCTGCGTCACGGCCGAGGACGGCCGCGACCAGGTGACCGGGTTCCAGATGGCCGGCGAGATCATCGGTCTGGACGGGATCGTCGGCGACCGCCACACCTGCGACGCCGTAGCGCTGGAGGACGCCGAAGTCTGCGTCATGCCCTTCGACCGCATCTCCGAGCTGTCGCGCGACGTCGCCGCGCTGCAGCACCATGTGCACAAGATCATGAGCCGCGAGATCGTGCGCGAGCATGGTGTGATGCTGCTCTTGGTGAACATGCGCGCCGAGGAACGGCTTGCGGCGTTCCTGTTGAACCTCGTGCAGCGCCTGCACGCGCGCGGCTTCTCGCGCAACGAGCTCGTGCTGCGCATGACGCGCGAGGAGATCGGAAGTTATCTGGGCCTGAAGCTGGAGACCGTGAGCCGCACGTTCTCGAAATTTGCGGAACAAGGACTGATCGAAGTGCGGCACCGGCACTTGCGGATTCTTGATCACGCTGCGTTGCAGCGCATGGTCGGCGACCCGCGGGGCGTCTGGACGTAGCCCGCGGCCCGACATTTGACGCGCGACAAGTCCATGCAACGCGCGTGTGGGTAGTCTCGTCGGGACACCTCACCTCTGGAAAAACATGGACTCATCATCGGCGATGGCGCTGGCCTTGCGCTCGGGCCTCAAGCCCTGGCGCCTGAAGGGCCGCGAACTGCTGCCCATCGTGCAAGGCGGCATGGGCGTGGCGATCTCCGCGGGTCGCTTGGCCGGCACCGTCGCTTCTTTCGGTGCGATGGGCACCGTCTCCTCCGTCGACCTGCGCCGGCTTCATGCCGACCTGATGGAAGCAACGGAACATCTGCACGGCGGGAAGGCGAAGATCGAGATCGACGCGGCGAACCTCACGGCACTGGAACGCGAGATTCGCCGGGCCCGCGAGATTTCGAATGGGCAAGGCGCGATCGCGGTGAACGTGATGCGCGCCGTCGGCGAATACGAGCACTACGTGCGCCGCGCGCTGGAGTGCGGCGTTGACGCAGTCGTCGTCGGCGCCGGGCTTCCGCTCGACCTGCCCGAACTCGCGAAGGATCATCCGGACACGGCGCTCATCCCGATCCTTTCCGATTCGCGCGGCGTGCAGCTCGTCGTGCGCCGTTGGGAAAAGAAAGGCCGCCTGCCTGATGCGATCATCATCGAGCACCCTCGCCTTGCCGGCGGCCACCTCGGCGCGTCCAGGATCGAGGACCTGGGCGACCGCCGTTTCGATTTCGACGTCGTCATCCCCGAGGTGCTGGAGTTCTTCAAGACAGCGGGCATCGAAAAAGAGATCCCCCTGATCCCGGCCGGTGGCATTGCATCGCGTGACGACATTCTGAAGCTGCAGGCGCTCGGGGCATCGGCCGTGCAGATCGGCACGCCTTTCGCCGTGACGCAGGAATGCGATGCGCACATCGAATTCAAGAAGGTGCTGGCCGGCGCGCGGCCCGAAGACATCGTCGAATTCACCAGCGTCGCCGGCCTGCCCGCGCGCGCGGTGCGCACACCCTGGCTGGACAAATACCTGCGCGTGTATCCGAAGCTGCAGGCCGTCGCCCACGTCAAGAGCCACTGCACCATGTGGTTCGACTGCCTCGCGCACTGCGGCCTGCGCGATGGCAAGCGCGAATGGGGCCAGTTTTGCATCGATAAAGTGCTCGGCCTTGCTGCCAGCGGTGATACCCGCAAAGGTCTATTCTTCAGGGGCGCGGGCCAGCTGCCTTTCGGCAGCGAGATTCGCCCCGTGCAAGACCTCATCCGCTGGCTGGTGGATGGTGAAATGACAGGAGCCTTCGCATGAAGCGTGAACCGGAGCCGGGAAGCCTGCCCCTGCTGCCCATCCAGCCGATCGGCCTGGACGTGCTGCGCGAGAAATACCTCAAGCCCGGCGAATCGAACGAGACGGAGTTGTTCCATCGCGTCGCGCGTGCGCTGGCAAGCGTCGAGCGTGCCGAGCTGCGCGAAGAGTGGGAGCGCAAATTCGAAGCGAACCTCGAGGCCGGTGCAATAGGCGCAGGCCGCATCATGAGCGCCGCAGGCACCGAGCTCGAAGCGACGCTGATCAACTGCTTCGTGCAGCCCGTGGGCGATTGCATCCAGGGCACCGACGACGAAGGCTACCCCGGCATCTACGAGGCACTGCGCGAAGCGGCGGAGACGATGCGCCGCGGCGGTGGTGTGGGCTACGACTTCTCTCGCATCCGCCCACGCGGTGCGGAAGTGAAGGCCACGCATTCGCTTGCGTCCGGTCCTTGCAGCTACATGGACGTGTTCGACCATTCATGCTCCACCGTGGAAAGCGCCGGTGCGCGCCGCGGTGCGCAGATGGGCGTGCTGCGCATCGACCACCCGGACGTGCTGGAGTTCATCACCGCCAAGCGCAAGCCGGGGCGTTGGAACAACTTCAATGTCTCGGTCGCCGTCACCGACGAATTCATGCGCACCGTGCAGGCCGGCGGCGAATGGCCGCTGGTGCATCGCGCCAAGCCGGGCGCTGCGTTGATCGCACTGGGCGCACACCAGCGGGCTGACGGGTTGTGGGTCTATCGCACCGTGTCCGCGCGCGAGCTGTGGGAAACGGTGATGAAGTCGGCCTACGACTTCGCGGAGCCGGGCATTCTTTTCGTCGACACGATCAATCGCGAGAACAACCTGCGGTACGCGGAGAAGATCACGGCGACGAATCCGTGCGTGACCGGCGACACATGGGTGATGACATCCGAAGGTCCGCAGCAAGCCGCCGATCTTGTTGGCCGTCCGGTGGCGGTGCTGGTGGACGGCAAAGCTTTTTCGTCATCCAGCAATGGATTTTTCTCCACGGGTCGCAAGTCCGTTGTCCGCGTAGAGTGTCGCGAAGGCCAGCAGTTGCGGTTGACGCCGAACCATCTCGTTCGCCGAGTTGTCCGAAGCACCCGCTACGTTCGCGAAGTCGAATGGGTGCCGGCAGGCGATCTGCACGAAGGAGACGAGATCTTGCTGCACGACCACCGCGACTGCGACGGTTGGGAAGGGACCGGGACCGAAGAGCAAGGCTATCTGTTGGGGCTCCTGATCGGCGATGGGCACTTGAAAGCGGACAAGGCCGTGATCGCTGTCTGGGACCACGAACTGAAGGTTGCAGGCGCCGACGCAAGAACTACGAGCGCGGCGGGCATCGTCGATGCAGCGGAAGCCGCCGCGCGCACCTTGCCGCATCGCAGCGACTTCGGAGGTTTCCAACGACCCGTTGCCGGCGGCAGAGGTGAAGTCCGGCTGCAATCAGCGCCGCTACGCGACCTCGCGTTCTCATTCGGCATGTCGCCGGGCAACAAGTCGATCACGCCCGCCATGGAACGCTGCTCGAGTGATTTCGCCTCGGGGCTGCTGCGCGGACTTTTCGACGCGGACGGATCGATTCAAGGCTCGACGCAAAAGGGAATCAGCGTGCGCCTGAACCAGTGCGACGTGGCCCTGCTCGAAACAGCGCAGCGCATGCTTCTGCGAATGGGCATCGCAAGCACGCTCTACAAGAATCGCAGGCCCGAATTGCGCCGGCTGATGCCGGATGGACGCGGCGGAAGCAAAACCTACACGACGCAAGCCAATCATGAACTCGTGATCGCGGGCGAAAACCTTCGCACATATGCGCAGCGCGTTGGATTCAGCGACACCGACAAATCAGCGCGACTGGAAGCCGCTCTATCGAGCTACAAGCGCGGATTGAACCGCGAGAAATTCGCAATCACGGTGGCAGCGCTGCATGAGGATGGTGAGGACGAAGTCTTCGACATCAGCGTTCCCGGCGCCAATGCCTTCGACGCGAATGGCCTGTACGTCCACAACTGCGGCGAGCAGCCCTTGCCCGCCTA
>DATJJL010000322.1:0-8967 GCA_035492155.1 Ramlibacter sp.
GACGGTGATGCGATCGCCGCATTCGATGCGCAGTGTGTCGGGGTGCATGCCCTGCGGCAGCTCGATCGGCAGGATGCCCATGCCGATGAGGTTCGAGCGGTGGATGCGTTCGAAGCCGCACGCGAGCACCGCGCGCACGCCGAGCAGGCGCTGCCCCTTCGCCGCCCAGTCGCGCGACGAACCCATGCCGTAGCGTTCGCCCGCAACGATCACCACCGAATCGCCATCCTGCCGATAGCGCTGCGCGACGTCCCGGATCGGCATCACATCACCGCTCGGACAATGCAAAGTGTGCGCGACCGGTGCTTGCGGGCACAGCAGGTTGCGCAGTGTCTTGCTGTGGAAAGCGGCGCGCATCATCACTTCCCAATTGCCGCGGCGCGATGCGAACACGTTCAGGTCGTCGCGCCTGTCGCCGCGCTCGACGAGGTAGTCCGCGACGAGACTGTCGGGCGGAATCGCGCTCGCCGGCGAGATGTGGTCGGTCGTCACGTCGTCGCCGAGCACGAGCAGCGGATAAGCCGTGTAGTCGCCGAGCATGCTGCCTGCATCGAGCGATGCGAAAGGCGGCCGGCGCAGGGCAGTGGATTTCGGGTTCCACGGATAAAGCGGGCCTTCGGGCGATTCGAGCGCATGCCACAGCGGGTTCGCGCTCGCACGCGCGAAGTCCCGGCTGAAGTCGCCTGCATCGAGCGCAGCCCGAGTGCGCTCGCGAATTTCGTCGTCGCTCGGCCAGAGGTCCTGCAGATGCACCGGGCTGCCGTCTGCACCATGCCCCACGGGTTCTCGCGACAGGTCGATCTCGGCATTTCCCGCGAGCGCGAAGGCGATCACCAATGCCGGCGACATGATGAACGACAGCTCGATGTCCGGATGCACGCGTCCCGGGAAGTTGCGATTGCCCGAGAGGATCGCGACACCTTTGGCCTCGCCTGCTTCCTGCGCAGCGCGGACCGCGTCGGGCAAAGGTCCGGGGTTGCCGATGCAAGTGGTGCAGCCGAATCCGACGATGTCGAATCCCACTGCGGACAAATCTTCCAGAAGTCCTGCGCGCTCGAGGAACGAAGCCGCCGCGGGCGAGCCCGGCGCCAGCGATGTCTTCACCCATGCCTGCGGCTTGAGACCGAGCCGCCGCGCATTGCGTGCGAGCAGGCCCGCGGCGACGAGCAGCTTCGGATCCGACGTGTTCGTGCAGCTCGTGATCGCGGCGATCGCCACCGGATGGCGCGGCATGTCGCTTCGTTGCTTCGGCTGGAAGCGTTCAGCTTCCAATGCGGCGCGCGTTGCGCCATAGGGAAGCAAGTCCTGCGGACGACGTGGCCCTGCCACATGCATCGCGACATCGCCCAGATCGATCTCGACCACGCGCGTGTAGCGAGGCGACGCTGCGGGGTCGAACCACAGCCCGGCGCGCCGCGCATAGTTCTCGACGAGCTGCACCTGCTCCGTTGTGCGCCCGCGCTCGCGCAGGAAATCCAGCGTGCGCGCATCGATCGGAAAGTAGCCCGTGGTCGCGCCGTATTCGGGCGCCATGTTCGCAACCACCGCGCGGTCTTCGCCTCTGAGCGATGCAACACCCGGCCCGAAGAACTCCACGAAATCGCCCGTGACGTCGAGCTCGCGCAGGCGATGCGTGACGACGAGCGCAAGGTCGGTCGCCTGTACGCCCTCGCCGAGCCGGCTTGTCAGCCGCACGCCGGTCACGTCGGGAATGCGGATCATCGTCGGCATGCCGAACATCACCGTTTGCGCTTCGAGCCCGCCCACGCCCCAGCCGAGCACGCCGATGCCGTTGATCATCGGCGTGTGGCTGTCCGTGCCGATCATCGTGTCGGGCACGGCCCACATCGTGCCGTCGCGCTCCTCGGTCGTGACGACGGTTGCGAGCTGCTCGAGGTTGATCGTGTGCATGATGCCCGTGCCGGGCGGATGGATGCGCACATTGCGCAGCGCCTTCGACGCCCAGCGCAGGAAGCGGTAGCGCTCGTCGTTGCGCCGCATCTCGTGCCGCAGGTTCACGATGGAGGCATCGGCTCGCGCATACGCCTCCACGGCAAGCGAATGGTCCACCGAGACATCCACCGGCAATCCCGGGTTGAGCAGCGCGGGGTCCGCTCCCACCTCGGCCAACGCATCGCGCATCGCGGCGATGTCGACGAGTGCGGGTGTGCTGGTCGTGTCGTGCATCAGCACGCGCGAGGGCTGGAAAGCGATTTCGGCCATGCTCCGGCCTTCGCGCAACCATCCGAAGACGTGGTCGATGGCGGCCTCGCGTTCGTTGCCTTGCATGTTGCGCACGATGTTCTCGAGCATCACACGCAGCACCCAGGGAAGTTGCGCAAGATGCTCGCCGAAAGCGCGGGGGAGGTCCACGAAAGAAAACACCCGCCCCGCATGGGCGAGCTGACCCGCCCATGGAACGGCTGTCCTTGTCATCTCGCGATTATGTATTTAATCGCGATTCAGTGCAATCCGCTAGAAGCCGAAGAAGATGAAGGGCTCGAGGTCGGGATTGAGTTTCTCGACCGCGCGGAAGGTGGCGGGCTGGCGTGCGGCGGGTCGCTGTGGCTCGGCGGCGGGGCTGGCGTCCTTCTGCTCGAGCGGATCGGTATCGGCTTGTTTGAGGTCCATGGCCTTGCGTCCTTGCGGCGTTTCCATGGCCTGAATGATGGTCTCGGGCGGCTGCGCGTTCTGCGCGCTATGCACGCCGAATCCTGTGACGTAATGCGCCTCGGGGGGCGCGTTTCTCTCAGGAGAGATCGCTTCGCACTACTTCGCCGCCCCGCACGACGGCGCGCAGCTGCTTGCCGTCGTTGGCGAGCAGCGAGATGTCCTTGAGCGGATCGCCGTCGACCACCAGCAGGTCGGCGAAAGCGCCCGGTGCGATGCAGCCGATCTGTCCTTGCATCATCATCATTTCGGCAGGGATCGAGGTGGCCTGGCGCAGCAGCTCCAGCGGTGTGAACACCTCGCTGCGCAGCGTGAACTCGCGGCACTGGCGGTCGTAGAGCTTGCCGAGCAGGTCGGTGCCGTAGCAAAGCTTCACGCCGGCGCGACGCATGATGTGCAAACCCTCGATGCCCTGCCTGGCCGCGAAGTCCGCCTTTTCCTGGCTTTGCGGCGGAAAGCCCAGCTGCCGGCCCAGCTCGACCAACCCGTACAGCACGGCCATCGTCGGCACGACATACGCGCCGCGCTCGGCCACGAACTTCGCCGTGTCTTCGTCGATCAGCGTTGCGTGTTCGATGCAGCGTACGCCGAACTCCACGCAGCGGCGCACGGCGCTGGCCGGATGGCAATGCGCCGACACATACGTGCGCCGCTCGGCGCACTCGTTCACGATCGCGCGAATCTCGTCCTCGCGGTACTGGTTCATCCAGATCGGGTCGGTGGGCGATGCGACGCCGCCCGAGCCCATGATCTTGATGCAGTGCGCACCCTGCCGCAGTTCCTCGCGCGTGGCCTTCAGGCATTCGTCGACGCCGTCGGCGATCACGCTGAACGTGTTGAAGATGGTGCCGCTGCACGCGCACACCGATTCGTAGCGCGGCCTCTCGTCGATGGTGCGCAAGTCGCCGTGGCCGCCCGTCATCGACATGATGCGGCCCGAGTAGAAAAAGCGCGGCGCGTCGAACAGGTTGTCGGCGATCGCGCGGTACAGGCTGTGGTTGCCGCCACCCACGTCGCGCACCGTCGTGAAGCCGCAGTCAAGCGCGTGCTTCAGCATGCGCACGGCATGCGCGGTGCGATACGCCTCGCCCGCCATTTCGACCCTGCCCATGGCGACGTCCGACGCGAACGCGTGGATGTGCGCATCGATCAGACCCGGCATCAGCGTTCGTCCACCGGCGTCGATGACGACCGCGTCCTTCGCCGTGGGGCGCTTCGTCGACAGCTCCTGGATGCGCCCGTCGGCAACGAGCACGTTCATGCCTTCCGCGCAATCCGGCGAGAAGCCGTCGAAAACGCGGGCGTTGGTGATGAGCAGATTGGGCATTGCGCAAGTATGCGGCTGGGCAAAAAATCCTGCTACACGATAGCGAGGCTCACGTAAGGCTTGGCCGGCAATTCGACGATCACCTTACCGCCGGGCCGCACTTGCTGACATGAAGGTGATGGCAACGAAGCCAAAATGACATCCACCTGACCGACTGGAGCAACAATGACCTCATCGAAAGACTTCTCCGCACGCCGCAGCGCGTTTCGCAAGCTGCACGAATCCGGCTGCTTCGTCATCCCCAACCCCTGGGACCCGGGCAGCGCGAAGTACCTCGAAAAGCTCGGGTTCAAAGCGCTGGCCACCACCAGTTCGGGCGCGGCATGGCGCCACGCAAAGGCCGACGGGCAGATGACGCTCGAAGAAGTTCTCGTCCACCTGCGCGAGATCGTCGGCGCAACCAGCCTGCCCGTGAACGCCGATTTCGAATCGGGTTTTGCAAGCGATGCGGCAGGCGTTGCGCGCAATGTGCGTCTTGCCGTCGACACCGGCGTCGCGGGTATTTCCATCGAGGATTCCACGGGCAACGCGGACGCCCCGCTGCGCGACATCGCCACCAGCGTCGAGCGCATTCGCGCCGCCCGGTCCGCCATCGACGAGACCAGCGGCGAGACGATGCTCATCGGCCGCGCCGAGAACTTCATCGTCGGCCGGCCCGACCTCGACGACGCGGTCGCACGGCTGAAGGCCTATGCGCAGGCCGGCGCGGACTGCCTCTATGCGCCCGGCATCAAGACACGCGAACAGATCGCGGCCGTCGTCGCAGCGGTGGCGCCGAAGCCGGTCAATCTCCTGCTCGGCTTCCCCACCGATCTCACGCTGGCTGACGTGACGGCGCTGGGCGTGCGCCGCATCAGCGTCGGCGGGGCGCTCGCGCGCAGCAGCTGGGGCGGTTTCATGCATGCGGCGAAACTCATCGCCGATGAGGGCCGCTTCGACGGGTTCGCCACGGCTGCATCGGGCGCGGAACTGAACGCGATGTTTCGCTAGCGGTTTTCGCTGCCGTGGTACAAGCAAAGCCTCGTCGTTCCGCTCCCGCGCACAACACATCATGAAGAACTTCCACTTACTCGCAGGCCTGGTGGCGGCCGCGACCCTGGCCGTTTCCGCGCATGCACAAACCTCCGCGCCGGGGCAGCCGCTGCACCTCGTCGTGCCCTTCGCGCCGGGCGGCGCACAGGACGTGATCGGCCGCTTCATCGGCAACAAGCTCGCGCCGCGACTGGGTGTGCCGGTGGTCGTCGACAACAAGGCCGGCGCCGGCGGCGTGATCGCGGCCGACTACGTCTCCAAGGCCCAGCCGGATGGCAACACGGTGCTGCTCGCCACCGGCGGTGCGATCACCATCGCCCCGCACCTCAATTCGAAACTGGCGTACGACCCGCACAAGGACTTCGCGTCGGTCGCACTGCTCGCCGACACGCCGATGACATTCGCCGTGCGCGCGCAAAGCCCGTACAGCAGCATCGCCGACGTGATCAAGGACGCGAAGGCAAACCCCGGCAAGGTGAGCTTTGCGTCAACCGGCAACGGCACGATCTCGCACCTCACGGGCGAACTTTTCGCGCAGACCGTCGGCATCAAGTTGATCCACGTTCCCTATCGCGGCGCAGCGCCTGCGATCACCGACCTCATGGGCGGACAAGTGGCAGCGATGGTCACCAGCTCGGCATCGATCGAGCCGATGGCCGCGGAGAAGAAGGCGCGCGTGCTCGGCACGTTCACGGCCAAACCGCTGGCCAATTTGCCGGGCGTGCCGACGATGGACGAAGCCACCGGTGCGAAGAACCTCGAAGTGCCGGTGTGGGTCGGCGTGCTCGCGCCCGCGAAGACGCCCAGCGCCGCGATCGAAAAGCTCGCAAAAGAGATCGACGCGATTTGCCGCGAGCCCGAGACGCAGGAGCGCTTCAAGTCGCTGGGCGCGCTCGTCACATGCGGCGGCCCGAAGGAGCTCGCGAAGGTGATCGCCGACGACGACGCGCGTTGGGGCAAGGTCATCACGCAAGGCGGCATCAAGACCGAATGAACAGATGAAGATCGGCGTTGCCGGCACGGGCGGGATCGGCTTCGCCAGCGCCGCGTGGCTCGCGCATGCGGGCCATGACGTGCGCGTGTGGTCACCCGGCGGCCAGGGCGCACAAGGCCTGCGCGATGCGCCGCTGCAGGCGAAGGGCGTGCTGGAAGCCGGCGTGCGTGTCACTGTCGCCGGCGACGAGCGCGCGCTCGTGGAAGGCGCAGACGTGCTGCTCATCGCGGTGCCGGTGAACGGCCACAAGGCCGTGATGGACCGGCTGTTGCCGCATCTGGCGAACGGCCAGCTTGTGATCGTGAGTTCGATGGCGTCGCTGTCGGCGCTGTATCTGTTCGAGCAGGCAAGGTCGAGGGGCATGGCCATCACGGTCGCCGCCACCGGCACCACCGTGCTCACCGCACGCCGCACCGGGCCTGCGCAAGTGCAGGTGATGACCAAGCGCACGCAGCTGGGCCTTTCCGCGCTGCCCCGCGCGAGGACCAACGATGCGATCGCGATGGCCCGCACGCTCTTCGGCGACGTGTTCGTGCCGCAGGCCAATGTGCTCGCGAGCACGCTCACCAACATCAATCCGGTGGCGCACGGGCCGCTGGCGCTTTTCAACTGGACGCGCGTCGAGCGGGCCGAGCACTGGCCGCAGTACCACTACATGACGCCGCAAGTCGCGCGGGTAA
The DNA here is from genome assembly GCA_035492155.1 of Ramlibacter sp. Taxonomy (GTDB): domain Bacteria; phylum Pseudomonadota; class Gammaproteobacteria; order Burkholderiales; family Burkholderiaceae_C; genus Ramlibacter. The sequence goes on from DATJJL010000322.1 coordinate 6,704, forward strand.
TCGAGCGGCTCGATGGCGAGCGGCTCGCGCTCGCCCGCGCCTTCGGCCTGCAGGTGCGCACGATCGAGGAGCACTTCGCGAAATCGTTCGGCACCACATCGGCCGCGCTGGCCGACATCGCGGCCGAGCTGCACGCCAAGCGCGGCGGCCCGCCCGGGCCCACCGACACGAGCACGCGATTCATCGCCGAGGACATGCCTTTCGGCCTGGTGTTTTGCGAAGTGCTCGGGCGAATGGCGGGCGTTGAGATGAACGCGACACGAGCCGTCGTCGATGCAGCGGGCCTGATCGTCGGTCGCGACTTGCGCGCCGAGAACGACCTCATCGCGGCATTGCGGCTCGAGCAGGAGACGGCACAGGGCCTGCTCGCACGCGTCGATTCCTGATTCGTCGACGCCGGCCTATCAAGGACTTCCATGGCGACTGGGCGCAGTCTCGCCCGTCGCCGGAGGTTTCGTATCGCGCCAGTTTGCAAGCAGCGTCTCCAGCGCGTCGGCTTCCACGGGCTTGACCAGGTGGCGGTCGAAGCCGGCAGAGCGCGACTGCGCGAGGTCTTCGTCCTGGCCCCAGCCCGTCAGTGCCACCATCAAGGGCGCAGGCACCGGTGAATGCTGCAGGATACGCCGGCACGCGTCGTAGCCATTGAGCCGCGGCATGCCGATGTCGAGGATCACGACTTGCGGATGCGATTGCGCCGCCGCCGTGACGGCGGCCTCGCCGTCATGCACGCTCGTCACCGAATGGCCCATGTACGACAGCAACGCGGCCAGCGTTTCCGCGGCGTCGACGTTGTCGTCGGCCACGAGCACGCGCAGTCCGTTCGCTTGCGGAACCTGGCGCGACGCCGCTGCGGGCTTGGGCACCGCCACCGGTTTTTGCGCGGCAAGGGGCAGCTGCACATGAAATCGGCTGCCCTTGCCCAGGCCTTCGCTGTACGCCTTCACGCTGCCGCCGTGCATCTGGATGAGCCGCTGGGTGAGCGACAGGCCGATGCCCAGCCCGCCGCGCGAACGCGACAACGCCGACTCCACCTGCGAGAACATGTCGAACACGTGATCGAGATGTTCCGTCGCGATACCGATGCCGGTATCGCGAATCTGCACGGTGGCGCGCCCCTTGTCCACCATCACGCCCACCTCGATCCGGCCGCCCGGGTCGGTGTACTTCGACGCGTTGTGCAGCAGGTTGACGAAAGCCTGCGCGAGCCGCGTGCGGTCCGCGTCCACCGTGAGGCTCTGGTCCGGCAGCAGCACCGTGAATTCGTGACCCGCCGCCTCGATATGCGGCTTCACGGTTTCCACCGCGTCCGACAGCACGTCGCCGAGCGTGACCACCTCGCGCTTCAGCTCGATGCGGCCCTGGTTGATGCGGCTCACGTCCATCAGGTCGTCGATGAGTCGCGCGAAGACGCGCACCTGCCGGTCGATGAGCACAGTGGCCCACTCCACTCGCTCGGGCTCTCGCGATTGCAGCTTGAGCAGGCCCACTGCGTTGCGCACCGGCGCGAGCGGATTGCGCAGCTCGTGCGCCAGCGTCGCGAGGAATTCGTCCTTGCGGCGGCTGGCTTCCATGAGGCGCGCTTCGCTTTCCTGCAGTTCGGCCGTGCGTTCCTGCACGCGCTTGTCCAGCGTGCGGTTCAGGTCGCTCAGCTGCGCCTGTGCGTGGCGACGCTCGGCCACTTCGCTCAGCAGCAGACGGTTCGCCGCTTCGAGCATCTGGCCCTTGCGATGCAGTTCCGCGAAGACGGCCACCTTGCTGCGAAGCACCGCCGGGTTCACGGGCTTGTGCAGGTAGTCCACCGCGCCGCTCACATAGCCTTCGAGGATGTGCTGGTCCTCGTTGTAGTAGGCGGTGAGGAAGATGATCGGCAGGCGCGATGTCTTCCTGCGCTCCTTCACGAGCTGCGCCACCTCGAAGCCCGACATGCCCGGCATGCGCACGTCCAGAATCAGCAGCGCGAATTCCTCGGCCATGAGCGCAAGCAGCGCCTCCTCGCCCGAAGTCGCGCGTACCAGCCGGTAGCCCGGGTCGTCCAGCACGGTCTCGAGCACCGTGAGGTTCTTCGGTTCGTCGTCGACGATGAGGATGTTGACCGGCAATTCGGTGATCGGAACTTCCATTTCACCGCTCCTTCGCTGCGGTCAACGCGGGCTGACTGCGGCCTGCGACCCCGGCCTGCGCCGGGGTGACATTCGACCCCCTCGAGGGGGAGGCGCCGCAGGCGCTTCGGGGGTGGGACATGTTCATCACCGGAACAGCCACAC
>DATJJL010000323.1:0-5767 GCA_035492155.1 Ramlibacter sp.
TTCGAAAACATCCTGCGCCACTACGGCGTTTCCGCAAAGAAATCCAGCAAGCCCTCGACATCGAAGGAGTAACCCCATGCCTGCCTACACACCTCCCATCCGCGACATGCAGTTCGTCATGCACGAAGTGCTCAAGGTCGCCGACGAATACAAGGCCATGCCCGCGCACGCCGATGTCGATGTCGACACCATCAATGCCATCCTCGAGGAAGGCGGCAAGTTCGCAGCCGAGGTGAGCTTCCCGCTGAACATGACGGGCGACGAACAAGGCTGCGTGCTGGACAAGAACACCCACGAGGTGACCACGCCGAAAGGCTTCAAGGAGGCGTACCACAAGTACGTGGAAGGTGGCTGGCCCGCGCTGTCGTGCGACCCGGAGTACGGCGGACAGGGCCTGCCCATCGTGGTGAATCAATGTTTCTATGAAATGCTCAACAGCGCGAACCAGGCATGGACGATGTACCCGGGCCTCACGCACGGCGCTTATGAAGCATTGCACGCGCACGGCACGCCCGAGCAGAAGCAGACCTATCTGCCCAAGCTCACGAGCGGCGAATGGACGGGCACGATGTGCCTCACCGAGCCGCACTGCGGCACCGACCTCGGCATGCTGCGCACGAAGGCCGAGCCGCAGCCCGACGGCACGCACAAGCTCACCGGCAGCAAGATATTCATCAGCGCGGGCGAGCACGACATGGTCGCGAACATCGTTCACCTGGTGCTCGCGCGCCTGCCCGATGCGCCGAAAGGCAGCAAGGGCATCTCGCTTTTCGTCGTGCCCAAGTACAACGTGAACACGGACGGCACGCTGGGCGCGCGCAACACCATCTACTGCACGGGCCTGGAACACAAGATGGGCATCCACGGCAACGCAACGGCGCAGATCACGCTCGAAGGCGCGGTCGGCACGATGGTCGGCGAGCCGAACAAGGGCCTGCAGGCGATGTTCGTGATGATGAATGCCGCGCGCATCGGCGTGGGCATGCAGTCGCTGGGCCTGACCGAAGTCGCGTACCAGAACGCGCTCGCTTATGCGAAGGACCGCATCCAGAGCCGCTCGCTCTCCGGGCCGAAAGCGAAGGACCAGCCGGCCGACCCGATCATCGTTCACCCCGACGTGCGCAAGATGCTGCTCACCGGCAAGGCGTATGCCGAAGGCGGCCGCGCACTCGCGCTGTATTGCGCCTTGCTGATCGACCGCGAGCTGAAGCATCCGGACGAGAAGGTGCGCAAGGAAGCCGAGGAACTCGTCGCGCTGCTCACACCGATCGTGAAAGCCTTCACCACCGACAACGGATGGATCGCGACGTCCGCATGCATGCAGGTGTTCGGCGGGCACGGCTACGTCAAGGAATCGGGCGTGGAGCAGTTCGTGCGCGACGCGCGCATCAACATGATCTACGAGGGCACGAACACGATCCAGTCGCTCGACCTGCTGGGGCGCAAGGTGCTGGGCAACAACGGCGCAACGCTCAAGAAGTTCGGCAAGCTCGTCGCGCAGCTCGTGGAAGAAGAAGGCGTGAACGAGAAGATGGCCGAATTCATCAACCCGATCGCCTACCTCGGCGACCAGATGACGAAGTTCACCACCGAGATCGGCTTCAAGGCTTTCCAGAATCCGGATGAAGTGGGTGCGGCCGCGGTGGATTACCTGCGCGTGGCCGGCCACCTCGTGTTCGGCTACTTCTGGGCGCGCATGGCGCAAGTGGCGCTGCGCGAAATCGCGGAGGGCAACACCGATCCGTTCTACCAGGCGAAGCTGCAGACGGCGCGCTTCTACTTCGCGAAGCTGTTCCCCGAGACGGCGACGCTGATGCGCACTGCACGCGCCGGCGCGAAGCCGTTGATGGACACGGATTTGGCACTGGCATGAACAGGCAATTTGTCATTGCGGGCTCGACCCGCAATCCAGAGTCTTTGCGCGCGCTGAAAGCCACTGGATGCCGGATCAAGTCCGGCATGACAGCGCTCTTGCTTCTGGCAAGCAGCGCGGTCTTCGCGCAGCAAACGGTGACGGGCCTGTGGCGCAACGTCGACGACAAGACCGGCGAAGTCAAAGCCGAGATCCGCATCGCCGAAACACCGCAGGGTTTGCGCGGACGCATCGAGAAGGTGCTGAAGAAGGACGCGAAGCCCGACGACGTCTGCGACAAGTGCGAGGGCGACCGCAAGAGCCAGCCGATGAAGGGGCTGGAGATCATCCGCGGCGACCGCATCCTCGACCCGGAGAACGGCCACGAATACCGGCTGCAGCTCACGCCCATCGAAGGCGGCGCGAAGCTGCAGGTGCGCGGGTACTTCGGTCCGTTCTATCGCACGCAGACCTGGATTCGCGCCCAGTAAAGAGAGAAACACATGAGTCGATTCAACGTGAAGAAAGTCGCCGTGCTCGGCGCAGGCGTGATGGGCGCGCAGATCGCGGCGCATCTCGTGAACGTGAAGGTGCCGGTCGTGCTGTTCGACCTGCCTGCAAAAGAGGGCCCCAAAAATGGCATCGTCACGAAGGCTGTCGAAGGCCTGAAGAAGCTCAAGCCTTCGCCGCTGGGTGTCGTCGATGACGCTGCGCTGATCCAGCAGGCGAATTACGAAGAGCACCTGGAGTTGCTCGGCGAATGCGATCTTGTGATCGAAGCCATCGCCGAGCGCATGGACTGGAAGCTGGACCTCTACAAAAGAATAGCGCCCTTCGTCGCAGATCATGCGATCGTCGCGTCGAACACCTCGGGCCTGTCGATCACGAAGCTCTCCGAAGCTTTGCCCGATGCGATCAAGCCGCGCTTTTGCGGCATCCACTTCTTCAACCCGCCGCGGTACATGTACCTCGTGGAGTTGATCAAGACGCCGACCACCGAGCCGAAAATTCTCGACGATCTCGAAACCTTCGTGACTACGGCTCTGGGCAAAGGCGTGGTGCGCGCGAAGGACACGCCCAACTTCATCGCGAACCGCATCGGCATTGCCGGCATGCTCGCGACGATGAAAGAGGCCCTGAAGTTCGGCCTGACCTACGACGTGGTCGACGACCTCACGGGCAAGAAGCTCGGCCGCGCGTCGAGCGGCACGTTCCGCACGGCGGACGTGGTGGGGCTGGACACGATGGCGCACGTGATCAAGACGCTGCAGGACAACCTGAATGCCAAGACCGATCCGTTTTACGAGAGCTTTGCGACGCCGAAGGTGCTGTCGAAGCTGCTCGAGATGGGCAACCTCGGGCAGAAATCGAAAGCGGGCTTCTACAAGAAAGTCGGCCGCGACATCCTGCGCTTCGATGGCGACAGCGGCGAGTACGTGCCCGGCGGCGAGAAGGCCGACGAGGTCTACGGCCGCATGCTCAAGAAGCCCGCGGGCGAGCGGCTCAAGCTCCTGCGCAGTTCGGAAGGTGCGCAAGGGCAGTTCCTCTGGTCCATCCTGCGCAACAGCTTCCATTACGCGGCGGTACATCTCGCATCGATCGCGCAGACGGCGCGCGATGTCGACTTCGCGATGCGCTGGGGCTTCGGCATGAAGCAAGGCCCGTTCGAGTTGTGGCAGGAAGCGGGATGGGTGCAGGTGGCGAAGTGGATCGAGGAAGACATCGCGGCCGGCAAGGCGCTCTCCAATGCGCCGCTTCCCGAATGGGTGTTCAAAGGCCCCGTCGCCGAAGCAGGTGGCGTGCACACGGCCGAAGGCTCGTGGAACCCGACATCGAAGAAGTTCGAGCCGAAGCACGTGCTGCCCGTTTACTCGCGGCAACTCTTCCCCGAAGCCGTGCTGGGCAGCAATGCGACCGACTGGCAGAGCGCGGGCAAGACGCTGCAAGAGGACGACGCACTTCGGCTGTGGACGCTCGACGACAAGGTGCTCGTCGCAACGCTGAAGACCAAGATGCGCGCGATCAGCATGGAAGTCGCCGAAGCATTGCAGCAAGCGGTGGAGATCGCCGAGAAGGATTACCAGGGCCTTGTCGTCTGGGCCGGCGACGAGCCGTTCTCCGTCGGCGCCGACCTGCAGGCGATGCTCACCGGCATGGTGGGCGCAGGCATGGGCATGGTGTCGCAGGCCGAGGAATTCCTGCAGCAGACGATGCTGCGCGTGCGCTATTCGAACGTGCCCGTGGTCTCAGCGATTCGCGGCATGGCGCTTGGCGGTGGTTGCGAACTGGCGATTTATTCGTCGAAGCGCGTAGCGGCGATGGAAAGCTACATCGGCCTCGTCGAAGTGGGCGTGGGCCTGGTGCCCGGCGCGGGCGGGCTCACGTACATCGCGCGCCGCGCGGCAGAGAACCAGGCGAAGTCCGCGCACAAGGACCTGCTGCCTTTCCTCACCGAAGGCTTCACCTCCGCGGCGATGGCGAAGGTCGGCACGAGCGCGATCGAATCGCGCCAGCTCGGTTATCTGCTCGATGACGACATCGTCGTGCCGAACAAGGACGAGTTGCTCTATGTCGCGATCAACACGGCAAAGGCGATGTTCGACGCGGGCTATCGTCCGCCGCACAAGCGCCTGTTCCCGGTGATCGGGCGCAGCGGCAAGGCCACCATCATGGGCCAGCTCGTGAACATGCGCGACGGCGGATTCATCAGCGCGCACGACTTCCATATCGCGACGCTGGTCGCCAACGTGGTGACCGGCGGCGACGTGGACGCAGGCACGCTGGTCACGGAGGAATACCTGATGGCGCTCGAGCGCGCCGCGTTCTGCGAACTGCTGCAGAACCCGAAGACCCACGAACGGATCATGGCGATGCTGTCCACCGGCAAGCCGCTGAGGAATTGATGAAAGAGGGTCGATCAGTGGTGGATGACTCCCTCTCCCGCTCGCGGGAGAGGGCTGGGGTGAGGGCTCGGGAGCTTCGAAAGAATCAGACCGACGCCGAGGCCCTTCTCTGGTCGCGCCTGCGGAATCGCCAATTAGCCGGGCTGAAATTTCGGCGCCAGCGACCCGTCGGCAATTTCATCGCCGATTTCGCATGCGTCGAACTCGGGCTCGTGATCGAACTGGATGGCGGGCAGCACGTCGAAGCGGCTGCGTACGACGCGCGTCGCGAAGCCGCGATGCGCAGCGAAGGATTCCAGACGCTCAGATTCTGGAATCACGAAGTATTGAATGAAACGGATGCGGTCATGGAAAAGGTCCGGCAGGTTGCCGAATCGCTTGCCCTCACCCCAACCCTCTCCCGCGAGCGGGAGAGGGAGCAAGACATCAGGAGCTGAGATGAAACAAGTTCAAGACGCCTACATCGTCGCTGCGACACGCACGCCGATCGGAAAAGCACCACGCGGTTTCTTTCGCAACACACGGCCCGACGACCTACTCGCCATCGCGTTGCGCTCCGCGATGTCGCAAGTGCCCGGGCTCGATCCGAAGGCCGTCGAAGACGTGATCTGCGGCTGCGCCATTCCCGAAGCCGCGCAAGGATTGAACGTCGCGCGCATCGGCGCGGTGCTCGCGGGCCTGCCGAAGTCGGTGGGCGGCATCACGGTGAACCGCTTCTGCGCATCGGGTCTTGCGGCCGTGCAGATCGCGGCGGACCGCATTCGCGTGGGCGAAGCCGACGTGATGATCGCGGCGGGCACCGAAAGCATGTCGATGGTGCCGATGGGCGGCTTCGCGCCGTCGTTTTCGCCGGCGATCTTCAAGGACCCCAACGACATCGAAAGCTACGGCATCGCGTACGGCATGGGCCTCACCGCCGAGAAGGTCGCGCAGCAGTGGAAGGTGCCGCGCGAGGCGCAGGACCAGTTCGCGCTGCAGTCGCACTTGAAGGCGCTCGCGGCGATGAAGGCGG